>JBEPXR010000047.1:0-4632 GCA_041641775.1 Desulfobia sp.
CAGTATACCTGCTGTCCTGCTGCTTGTCCGAGCTTTTGCTCATTTGGGATTTGTGTGAAGTGTCGTGCTTTTTGCTTGACTGGTCCCCGGCGTTCGCTGCCGAGGTCACAAGAAATAGGCTGAAGATACTTATTGCAAAGATTGTGAGTGTGCTTTTCATTTTTTTGCTCCTTGAAGTCATTTATTGTCATCTACAGGAATACCTGCCCCTCCCTGTTACCTTCAGACTATAAAAAGCCGGATCAAGAAGCAAATGGAAATTACATATTTATTGGCCGATTTGATTATTTTTTTGTATGTGATTCGGTGAACAGGAATATCAGAAAGACTGGCCCACACTGAAATGGATAGTGTACTCCCGTTCATTCTCCCTGACCTCGGGATTCAGGCCTACATCCAGGCGTGCCGGACCTACTGGAAGCATATACTGCAGCCCCAACCCCACGGCTGGCCGGAAATTCCTGAAGTAGTCATCAAAGGTCGCCTCCGCCAGGCGGGAACGGTCGGTGCCGAACAGCGTGTTTTCGGGATCATCGTGGGATTCGTTGGGGGAGATGTTGCCGTAGTCCAGAAAGACGGTGCCGATGAAGGGACCGGTAATCAGGTAGCGGAGTTCTGCACTGACAATATTGAATGCCAGACCGCCTATGGCTTCGCCTTCACTGTCCTTGGGACCCAGCTGGTCCTGCCTGAAGCTGCGGACCGAATTTTCCCCGCCATTGTAATAGCGTTCACCCAGGGGAATTGTATCCTGCTGGCGGGTGGGGAGCAGGATGCCTGTATTGTAGCGGAGGCCCAGGACAAGCCGGGAGGTGAGGGAGAAGAAACGGCGGATGCCGGTGGTGAGACGAAAAAAATCCAGATCAGAGCCCAGTACGGTATCGGCAATTTCGCCGCTGATGAAGAACCTGTGGCCGGCGGTCGGGAAAAATATGTCGTTGCGGGTATCATTGGTCAGCTGGAGTTCGAGACTGCCCAGGTTGTAATGGCGGTCGAAATCTTCAATTGTTTCGTCTACATCCAGTTCGGAGAGTTCGGTGATCCTGTAATTATAGCCCACCGAGGTCGTGGTGTCCGGTCCCAGACGCCGGGACAGGAGAGGTGACAGGTCGAAATCCCTTCTGGTGAAGGAGGGCTCTTCGCGATACCTGTAGAAGAAAGGCAGGTCGGCGGTAAAACCGGACCTGAAAAACCAGGGATCGGTTATCCCTGCCTGGAATTCCCGGTGTTTGAAGGAACCGCTTATCTCGGTCCTGAAGGTCCTGCCCGCACCAAGGACATTTTTTTCGCGATAGCCCACCTTACCGCGGAGGAGTTCGTATGACCCCCAGCCGACTTCAAGAGAAACCTCCCTGCTCGGACTCTCTTCCACCGCCACCTGAAGAATGCGGTGGTTTTTATCAGACCCCTCTTCCAACGTCATATTGACCCGGTGGAATAAACCGGTTCTGTAGAGTTCGGTAAAACTCCGGCGCCGCTCCCTGCTGCTGTAGAGATCACCAGCCTGCAGGGTGAGGCGGCTGCGGATGAAAGAATCTCTGGTCTGTTCATTGCCTGTGACGATTACTTCTTCAATCCATACCTCAGGCCCGCTTTCTATTTTTGCCTCCAGGACAACGTCCCCGGGTTTTTCTTCAGTTGCGGTCAACTCGATCTCAGTATTCGGATAGCCGTTATTGCCGTAAATGTCCAGTATCCGGCTCCGCACTTCCAGGTCGCGGCGCCGGTAATAGATCTGGCCGCTGAGATCTTCATCGATCTGGTTTAGAAGTTTTTCGATTTCTGGGTAAAGATCTCCTTTAAAAACTATTTTTTTGATAAAGTAGTGGGGACCCTCCTCGATATTGATTCGGATAACAACCTGTTGACGGTTATGAGAAAAAATGAATTTCGGTTCTTCTATTTTTATATCCTGGTATCCATTCTCCTGATAGTAAGCGCGAATCTCCGCTATCGCCTTTTCAATTTCGGTTTCGACGAACACCGGTTTGCCGGCGGCAAGAACCCCTTTGCCATTGAGATCGAAGAAAGCAAGCAGGGTCTCTCTGTCAAAGGCTTCGGCACCGCTGAACGCAATGTGGTCAACCAATATCCGGGGGCCTTCGGAAATTTCAAAGAGAACGTCCACTTTGCCTGGGCCGGCCTGATAACGGTAGTTCACTTCAGCAAAGGCGTATCCTTCATTACGGTAGTAAAGCCGCATCTGAAAAGCGGCATCATCGATATCGGCCTGCTCGTAACCATCTTCTCTGAAATCATCCAGCTCTGAGTCGGCAGCCTGTTTCAGCATCTTTTTGCCGATATGCTCGTTTCCCTCGAATCGCAGAGTATACCCAGGATCAGTATTTTTCCCGTTTTCCGGCTGGGTGGCTGCCCAGGCCGGCAATCCGCTCAGAAGCAGAACTGCGGCGGCTGCCATGCAGGACAGAACAATGGACGGAACAGGTCGGAACCTGTTCGATGGATTCCTGGATATGTTATTTGAATTTGAAAACAATTTTGAGTCCTATGTTGTAATCATCATAGACGTCTTTTTCCGCGGTGATGTAAAGGGTGTCTTTCGAGATCACGATGTCCCGTCCCAGTCGGAACTGGGCCTCCAGAGTTTCTTCGCCTTTCTGGGATATGCTTCTGCCTATCTCCAGCTGGAGTCTCTCCATAATGCTGCTTTCGTTTTCACCGGTCAGCACCCTGCCGAGCAGTTCTCTGCCGAAATAGACGGCAAGACTGGTGCCCGCGGTCTGCCCCAGGTCTTCCTCCCGGCCGGTGGCGGGACTGCGGCCGGTCAGAACCAGAAGAAGGAGTTCGTCCCTGGGCACGGGCGGTATAGAGGAAAGGGTGATAACGGGCTCCATGTAGGTCCCCTCAATAAACATCTCTATATCATAGCCCTTCATCCTGGTCTCAGCCATGATGTCCAGTCGGGGATTGTCTGGGGCGTTTTCAGGGAACTGGATAAGGCCGGAATTGATGGCCAGCGTCGAAGCAGGCAGCGTAACTTTGCCGGCATCTACATAAATTCTTCCCTCCAGAGTCGGCAGCTCTCCTGTACCGGTAAGCTCGAGATCCGGTCTGAGAGATGTCTGGACAATGTTGTTCTGTATTGCGACCGGATTTTCAGAGGTGATAGTCACCTGGAAAACAAGGTCACTGAATGGAGGCTCCCTAAATGAAAAGAGTCGGAGTCCGCGCTCTATCCCTGGTTTGTCGTCTCCTCTCAGGATATCCAGAAATCCAAGTTTTTTCTGGTAATAAGCATCGGTTATCTCTATTTCCCCTGTCAACTCGGGTCGGGAGGTGGGGCCTTCGAGGCTGAGGGTTGTATCGGCTCGAATTTTCATCCATTTGTTACGGAAATAGAGGATATTCGACCCGGTAAGCTCCAGATCAAGAAGTGCTCCGTTGCCGGCATCCCTTCGGACTACCCCTTCAAGTTTGAAAGGAGCTCCGCCAAGCTCCCCCTTGACATGGCGAAGCATGATTTTATGCTTTTCGAAATCTATCAGCACAGCAAGATCCTTCACAGATGGCACATTGAGAGGAGTGCGTATTTCGCCGTTGGCAAGAGTGAGCTGTCCCTGGATTTCAGGATTGCGGACTGGTCCTTCTGCCGTGAAACTCATATCCAGGCGTCCTTCGAGCCTTCGCAGGTTCTCCAGGTCGACGGCGAGCCAGTCGAGGTCCGTCATGATGAGATGACCCTCGGCTGACATGGTACCGTCCAACTCCAGTTTCCGATTCCGGAGGAAACGGATGAGCTCCGGGCCATCGGTCCATTCTCCCGATACCTTGAAATCGGTTACCTGGGATTGGATTCGCAGGTCCTGAACTCTGAGTGCCTGGTCGGTAAGAGCCAGAGAGCCGGATATCTCAAAGGGGTCGGGGGTAGGGGGGATTCCAGGATAAAAGTATTCGATATTTTTTCCCTGAAATTCAAGTTTGCCTCGCAGATCCTGCCAGCTCCCGGTCAGCCTGATATCAGCAGAAGCGGCTCCAGCCAGGTCAAGGTCTTCGGGGAGCGCCACCTCCAGGAAGGACAGATTCGGCAGTTCAACCAGGCCGAAAAAAGTGAGATCGCCAGGCTGGAAAACTTTCCTTTCGAAGGGACTTAAAGGAAGCCGGCCCTGCAGGGATATGAGCATCTCATTGTTGGAACCACTCAGGTCGCAACGTCTGATGTTGATGCGGCCGGAGCTGTACGACAGGTCGTACTCGCCACTGAAGGGAAATGGAAAAAGGGTGCCGCCTATCTTCCGGAAGCCTCCTTCCATGGTAATGGAGGGACTGCCAATTTTGCCGCTTATGGTAAGGTCAGAGTCAAATCCCCTCACCACGAGGCTGTCTTCAAGCAGGAGACTGAGCCATTCCCCGCTCGTAAAACCGGAAATTTCGAGATTGAGCCTGGAATCTTCCGTTTCACTCAGATATCCGTCTGCGTTGAGCTCTCCCAGAGTTCCTTTCATGAGGAGACGGTTCACTTTGTAGATCCCCGGCTTGTGGTAGGAAAGGCTTACCGGTTGTTGCAGGAGAAGGTCGCCACCGGCAGGATCGATAAACTGCAGAGAGTCCATCCGTATGGCAAGTGAACGATCCCAGGAGCTGCTGTCTATTGATCCTGACCCGGTAACCATG
>JBEPXR010000047.1:4642-11632 GCA_041641775.1 Desulfobia sp.
TGGTTGTGCCTTTGCTGTATTCAGCTTCCAGAAAGGCTTTATTAATGGGAAGATCGTTAAGCCTGAATTCCCGGAGATTGAATTTGAGGCCCACCTTCGGACTGCTGAGCGGTCCGTCAGCCTGGATCTCTCCATGTGCCAGGCCCCTGAGATCCATTGAAGGTATAAGAAAAGCATAGTCGGCCAGTTCAGGGAGGTTGAAGGTAAGTTGGACGTTTTGAAGCCGGAGGGATTCGAGATCCATCAATCCCGTTGCTTCGAGTCGGTTTTGATTCTGCTGCAGAAGCAGGGAGTCGAGACGCGCATTACCGGAATCGGCCTTTGCCCTGACGGTGAGATCCCCCAATGGATGCCCCTGATAGGCAAGATCGCTGCCGCTGAGGGTGAGGTCACCCCCGGGTTCTGCTATGGTGCCCTCCAGGTCTAGGTTCAGGGCAAGGTCTTTCCCCTCGACTCCGGAATAGCCGAGCAGGGAGGAGATCGCCTTTAGTTCAGGAATCCGGCCTCTGAGGGAAGCACTTAGTGGTGATTCAGACAGGGGAGTATTTTCAGGAGGCAGAGCCAGGGAGGCATGGTCCACCAGTATTCCGGCCGATTCCATTTCCAGCCCGCCGTTCATAGTCAATCTGTTATGGCCGAGGTCACCCTGAAGCTGCAAACGGTGATCCGGGATATTTTTCTCTGAAACCTCAAGTTCTGCAAGACGGAAGAGCGCGGGGACATTTTCGGAGGTCAGGGTGTAGTTTCCCTCTGCGGCTGCCAGCAACTGCCAAGGTTCTCCCCCGGCAAGCAGCGGCAGATCGATATCACGGACCTCCAGGGTGAGACTGGTTAATCCGGCTTTGCCTCTGAATTCCTGAACGTCGAGATTCCCGGATTCAGCTTCGGCCCTGAGAGTAATATGGTCAAATTTTTTGTTTGTAACCTGCCCGTCCCGGACAGAGAAGGCAAAGGTTCCATTCATATCTTCCATGGGGTGATCGGTATCGAGTCTGAAGCGGCTTGTTCCCTCTACAAGACCTGAGAGTTTCGGTTCACCCGGAGCCAGAAGATCGGCCGACCCGGCCAGTTCAACACCTGTGATCAGAATGGATGTGTAGAGCTCCGGTGCGGCATACCTCCCTGAAAGCCGGATCCTGCCGGTGAATACCTGCAGGTCTGCCTTAAAGTCCAGGGGAGACTCGCCTGCCTCTTCTTTACTGATGCGGGCGTTTTGAACTATGGATTTACCGTTTACTGCGATTTCACGGACCTTGAGGTACTCCCTGGTAAAGGTGAACGAGGTCGCCAGGGAAAACGGTTCTTCAGTCAGACGGGGATGATCGATCCGAACACTTTCTGCCCGCAGTTCGACTCTCCCCGGTTTTCCGCTTTCCGGTATTTGAAAATCACTATTCAGCTGATTGAGCTGACCTCCCTTATCACCATCCTGAACTCTGAGGGTCCAGTCATGAAGAGAGATGTCGGGTAGAATCGGAAAGGCTGCTTCTTTTTCCTTTTTTTGGCCGTTACCATCGGACATGCCGGTCAAATCAAGGTAGAAACTGCCACGGTGAAGGGCGATCTTCATATCTCTGAGAAAAGCCTCTTCGCTTTTCAGGAGATCCAGAAGGAAATAATTGAGGTCGGCCCGTTCAAATGCAAGTGAAAACGGAGAACCAGGTGGCTCGGTCTCAAGGGTTCGAAACCGGTGGATCCGCAGAGTGGTGAGATAGTTTCCCTCCAAGCTTCCGATATCCACCTTTAAACCGTATTCCGATTCTATGGTTGAGATCAGATACTTTTTGAGATGTGGGGCTACTAAATAGCCTCGAAAGGTATAGAAGGTGATTAAAAGAAACAGAATAGCTGTCAGCGTGAAGACAGCCGCTTTTACTAAGAGCCTCATTAAGATTGGTCTGCAATTTCCCGTTGATCATGAAGTAATGGTTTCAAGGTTTCAGTATACATGATGCTGAGGGGGATGAACAGCTACCTCGACCATGCCTCGAACTGAATTGGCCAGATAGACGGCGTCCGCCCTGAAAAGGTCGGGAGGAGTGAGAACTTTTTCGAAAGCCTTGCTACAGGTATCAAGAAAGTACTGACGAAAGACACCGGGAAGCAAACCGCATTCCACCGGCGGGGTGTAATAGGCTCCCTCCTGCCTGATAAAAAGATTGGAGATGGCGCCTTCGGTCAATTCTCCTTTTTCGTTGGTAAAAAGAGCGTCGAAGAAGCCCCGCTCCAATACTTCCCGGTAAATTCGGTTATAGAGAGTCCGGCTCGTTGTTTTATGAAAGAGAGTGGGCTGCCGGGAATCTACATGTTCTTTCGCCAGAATGATTTTCGGAAGAGCAGTGGATGTAGTGGACTGGTCCAGCGGTGAACGACTTGTTTCCTTGCGGCCGTTGCGGTCAAGAAGAAGTCGAACTTTCCAGGATCCGTCAGTGAGATTTCTCGCTTCCTCCTTTAAAAGATCCGTTACAGCTTGCCTGTCGAAAGGAAATTCGAAGTAGGCCGCTGATTCCGCCAGGCGGTTGAGATGCCTTTCCAGAAGCCAGTACCCGCTGTCTGGCTGCCAGAGTATGGTTTCGATGAGCTGAAACTCCTCTCGGGGGGAGGTCAGAAACTGGGCTTTGAGCAGGCATTCTTCCCACTCCCTTTTCGGATCGGAGTCGTGAATTATCCCCGAACCTATGCCCATCTCCCCTTTACCATCTTTTAGGGTAAGGGTCCTGATCGGCACATTAAAGCCCGCTTCGCCATCGGGACTCAGAAAACCGATGGCGCCGGTATATACCCCCCTGGGCATTTCTTCGAGCTCGTTAATGATTTCCATGGTCCTGATTTTCGGCGCACCGGTTACGGAGCCGCATGGAAAAAGGCCTTGAAAAAGTTCGTGCAGCCTGAGGTTTTCTCTCAGGCTGGTTCTGACTGTGGTCGTCATCTGGTGCAGTGATTCATATGTCTCCACGTCGAAAAGAGAGGGGACATGCACGGCACCGGGTACGGAGATGCGCCCGAGATCATTGCGGAGCATGTCGACGATCATGATGTTTTCGCTCCGGTTTTTGGTGTCCTCCTTGAGAAAATTTTTGACTCGGTGGTCCTCCTGAAAACTTCGTCCTCTCCTGATCGTGCCTTTCATGGGTCTGACCGTGCATATATTGCCTTGTTTGTGAAAAAACAGCTCTGGAGAGAATGACATAATAAGGGTTCCATTATTTCTGATAAAGGCCCCGTACGATACGGACTGATTTCTGCGCAGAGTGATATAGAGTTCCTCCGGGGATCCGGTGAAATCAAAGAGCAGTTTCAGCGTGTAGTTGACCTGGTAGGTGTCACCCCCTGCTATGTAGTCTTTTATGGACTTGACGTCTCTGATGTATTTTTCTCTGGTCTGGCTGGGCCTGATCCTGTCAATGGAGTATGAAGAACCGGAAATGTTGAATTTCCTGGCGTTGATCTCCGGAGGTGATGAACCGTCGTTTTTCCAGGCTCCGGTATAATGATCATAAACCGCGGGCTTTGTGAACACACCGAAATCAGCCATAAGTCTACCCTCGGTACATCCTGCCAGTTTTTTCAGTCGAGGTTCAAGGAGATAGCCGAATTCGTAAGCAAGCCAGCCGGCAAGATAGTATCCCTGGTCCAGTTTTTTCCCTGCCAGATCCATAAAGCGGCCGGGTTCATCTCTGCCGCCGATAAAAGTCAGCCGTTCAGTCGGATTCCTGAAGAGCATACTGCGGCGGTTTTCCCTGGTAACCCGGGTTGACTCCAGCAGGATGAAATCCTCTTCCCTGAGAGAATCAAGGAGATTGTATAGTGTTTCCGGCTCAAGTGATTGATAAAAATTCAACATTAACTCCGATATGGACGGAAAGGGATGATTCTGATTACCGGCAATAAATCGTGCGGTCAGATCGTAATTATTATTGCCATATTGCTGGTGATATTTTATATAGATGACGTATCACGATTTGATAATATTATAGAGAGTAATAGATCACAATAGCTATTCGGTTTATTAAGAAGGAGGATATATGCTGATCAGGGATTGGATGGCCAAAGATGTCATGACCGTTGACGAGAACACTTCTCTTATGCGGGCCACCAGGACAATGAAAGATAAAAAGATCCGGCGTCTTCCAGTCGTTTCGCACGGCAAACTGATAGGCATCATCACGGATCGCGATGTCAAAGACGCTTCTCCATCCAAGACAACAACCCTTGATGTTCATGAACTCTATTATCTTCTCTCCGAGATGAAGGTAAAAGAGGTTATGACCAAGAAACCCATAGTGCTATCCGGCGATGACTCCCTTGAGAAAGCGGCGATCATAATGCTGGAGACCAGAATTTCCGGGATTCCGGTTACGGATGATCAGGGCCATCTGATAGGTCTTCTGAGTGAAACCGATGTGCTGAGAGGTTTTATTCACAGCACAGGCATCAAGGACGGAGCCATGCAGTACGTCTTCGACCTGCCGGACCAGCCCGGCTCGGTCACCGAAGTGGTCAAGGTTCTGAGGGAAAAGCAGGTGAGGATAATCAGTGTCCTGACTTCCTTTGAAGATGCCCCCGCAGGAATGAAACGGGTAGCTATCAGGGTTATTACGGAGGAAGGCGGTGATTACGACGATCTGAGTGATACCCTGCAGGAAAAATTTACCGTTGTCCTGAAAGCCAGGGATGAGTTGAAGAATATCCCCGATAAAGAGGATCTCAACTTTTAACAGATCCAGAAAAGTAACCCTGAAGTTATCGGCTCCAGGGCAGGTTGTCTTTTTGGAAGGGAAGCCAGCTCGACTTATCAGTGTTATCCGGATCATATTCCCCGGATTTTCTATCGAAGGGTAAAAAGGTAATTCCCTCTGGTACCGGAAAACGTTCTTCACCGCTCTCGACTTTTCTCATGAAATCAAGCCAGACAGGGGCGCAGGTTCTGCCCCCTGTTTCTCTTTTTCCAAGAGATTTTCCTCTGTCAAAACCCATCCATATTCCTGCAGCAAGATTCGGGGTGTAGCCGATGAACCAGCCGTCCCTCAGTTCATCGCTCGTTCCTGTCTTCCCGGCTGAAGCGGACTGCAGCCCCCAGGCAAGCCTGCCGGTTCCCTCGCTTATCACGGCTTGCAGAAGAAAGGTCATCTGGTAAGCCGTTGCCGGAGAGAGGACCTGTCGGCCACCGGGATAGTTCTTCTCCAGGGTTCTGCCCTTTCTGTCCTTTATCCAGTTGATAAACAGGGGGGAAACATACTTGCCCTGATTGGCGAAAGCCGTATAGGCACTGGTGATCTCAAGGAGGCTGACCTCCGAAGCTCCCAGGGCCAGGGTGAGACTGTCGGTCAAGGGCGATTGGATCCCCAGGTCACGGGCAAGTTTCTTTATCCTGGCCTGACCCGTCTTCTGCAGCAGTTTTACGGCAACCACGTTTCTTGACCGAACCAGACCGGTGTAGAGGGTGGTGGGGCCGTAAAAGGTATTACTGAAATTTTTGGGCTGCCAGATCTTGTCTGTTCCATCCAGTTTTAGTTGCAGGAGCTCATCATTTATGATGGAGACAGGTGTATAGCCTCTTTCCAGGGCGGCGGCATAAATAATTGGTTTAAAGGCGGAACCCGGCTGCCTTTTAGCCTGGGTCACCCTGTTGAACTGGCTTTGGGAATAGTCTCTTCCTCCAACCAGGGCTCTTATTCTGCCGGTGTTTACCTCTATTGCGGTCAGGGCGGCCTGAGGGAATGAAGAAGGTTTCCCGGGGTGTCTGATTTTCCATCTGGAAATTCCTTTCCGTATGGAGGCCACCGCTTTTCTCTGCATGGACAGATCGAGTGTGGTCTGGATAGTAAGGCCCCCCGAATAGAGCGGTTTTCGCCCATATTTTCTGCTTACATAGTTGCGGACCAACTGGCAGAAATAGCCGGTTTCGTCGCCGTCTTCCTCTATTTCCTTCTTTTTGCGGTTGGCCCAGAGAAGGCTCAGCCTGTAGGCTTCTTTGGCCTCGGCCGGCGTGATATATCCTTCTTCACTCATTCTGTTCAAAACATAGGCCTGGCGTTTCTTTGCCAGACTGAAGTTGTTAAAAGGAGCATAACGGCTGGGAGCCTGTGGTAGACCGGCAAGTATGGAGATTTCCGCCAGATTGAGTTCGGAGGCGTGCTTATCGAAATAGACGCGGGAAGCGGCTTCGACCCCATATGCCCCTTCCCCCAGATAAATCCGGTTAAGATAGGTGAGAAGTATCTCATCCTTGTCAAGTACCTGTTCTATTTTCACAGCCAGAATGGCTTCCTTGAGCTTGCGGATGTAACTTTTTTCCCTGCTGAGCAAAAGCATTCTGGCAGTCTGCTGGGTTATGGTGCTGCCCCCTTCCTCTGGACTTTTCGCTTTGAAGTTATGAATGAAGGCCCTGAGAATAGCAAGAAAGTCAATGCCCATATGTTGCCTGAATCTGGCATCTTCGGTGGCAATAAAGGCCCTGGGAAGTAATGGAGGCATCTCATCAAGTGATATTGGGAAGCTTTTTTTCCGGTATATCCGCTCTAAAACCGTGCCGTCTTCAGCCAGAATAGTGGTCGGGGCTGGGGGGCGGTAATCTATGACTGAACTTATGTCGGGCAGTTGAAGGATATGGAGAAAATAGAAAATGCCGCCCAGGAAGAGGGAGACAACAAGGCTGATAAAAAGGCAGAAAAAACTCAGGTGGATATGAGTCCAGGGGGTTCGGGCCGGGGTTTTTCGGGAAGAGGTTGATTTGGCTGAACCGCCTCGTGGGGTCATGGGTGTGGGGAAAAATTAAGAGGGCTGCCGTCCGACAGCCCTCTTACAATAAGTCTTTATTGCCTTCAGATGGGGATTCCCTACTTGTGGCAAACGGTACAGCCGAGTTTGTCTTTGGCCTTTTCCTTATGGCAGCCTTTGCAGTTCTTATGCGCAGCGCCCATGAGGGAGGCAAGCTGGCCGCTCATTTCGTCCTTGTTATGGCAGGAGGCGCATTTCTTGATCTCCTGA
>JBEPXR010000048.1:0-11566 GCA_041641775.1 Desulfobia sp.
CGTTTCTGCGCAGGTCCCTGATGTAGCGGTCGTCCTTGAAAATTTTGACGCTTCCCTGGAGCAGAATAAACACCCAGCAGTCATAATCCCCCTGGTGGATTATGACCTCACCGGGTTTGTACTCGCGGATTCTGCCCATTTCCACCAGGGTATTGAGGTCTTCCCTGGGGATGGGCTGGAATTTTTCGATGCTTTCCAGGAGATTGATGATTTCCGTGTTTTCCTGGACAAGGGAGGGTTCATCCTTACTCAATTGGCAACTCCGTACGACTGACTGCTTCGGTCTTTTCTCAAATGTTTTTTCTTTTGACCCACTATAACCAGGGAAATGAATAATACCATCTTTTTTCGAGGGAGAAGCGGCTCTTGTTTTCCAGGGTGCCTGTCTGGTCCTCCCTTGCAGGTAAATCTTGACTCCTGCTGGTGAAAGAATATAGTTGTCAGGACATATGGGAAATAAACCACTGTCATCAACCAATTCATCACGGATGGTATAAAGTGCATATAAAAACCCTGGCCAGGTGGTCACGATTCCGGGAGATAGTGGCCGTTCTCCTGAAATACGGTTTCCAGGACGTTGTCGAAGAATTTGACGTTCCCCTCAAGGACTTTCTCGAAAGTCACATGCCGGCCAGTGCCCATGAAATGTCGCGCTGGGAAAGGATACGCTATGCCCTGGAAGAACTGGGGCCCTCCTTTGTCAAATTCGGTCAGATCATGAGTCTGCGCCCCGATTTATTGCCGGCCAAACTCATAGATGAGTTGTCCCATCTCCAGGACGATGTCGCGCCCCTTGAGTTCGAGACAATAAAACCCGCAGTGGAAAAGAGCCTGGGAAGAAGGCTGGATGAGGTTTTTTCCTCTTTTGACGAAACGGTTTTTGCGGCGGCCTCGCTGGCCCAGGTTCACAAAGCCGTGCTCAGGGAGGACGGCAGAGAGGTGGCGGTCAAGATCAGGCGTCCGGACGTCTTTGATATCATCGACACTGATATTTCCATAATGGAGACGGTGGCCGATCACCTCTATGACAGGCTGGAAGCCGCCAGGATCTACAATTTTCCCGCCCTGGTCGTTGAGTTCAAAAAGGCCATCAAGCAGGAACTCAATTTTTCCAACGAACTGCGCAACATGCAGATTGCCCGCCGCAACCTGGCTGATCTGGAGTGGCTGGTGATTCCCGAACCCATTGAGAAATGGTCGGGGCCGGACATACTGACCATGGAGTTCGTCGAAGGCGTGAAGATCAAGGAACTCACGGCCCGGGATCAGTATGATCTCCACCTCCTGGCTCAGCGCGGCGTTCATCTCAGCCTGGTGCAGGTTCTGGAGAACGGATTTTTTCATGCCGATCCCCATCCCGGCAATATTCTGGCCCTGCCGGATAACCGGGTGGGAATCCTGGACTGGGGTATTGTGGGTCATCTAAGTGACGAAGACCGCTTCGAGATCCTCGATATGCTGGAGGCGGTAATCGACCGGGAGCCGGGCCATATACTCGACTCATTCCTCGCCCTGGGAGGCGGCAGGATCGAAGAGCAGGACAAGCGCAGGGCCATGCGTGATATCAGTGTCATCCTTGACTCGTATATGGGCATTCCCCTGGCCCAGGGAAATCTGGGGCAACTGCTCATGGATATCTATTCCCTGCTTCGTAAATACAGTCTCTATGTCCCCGCTGACCTCTCGCTCATCTTCAAGGCTCTTGTGACCCTGGAAGGCACTACAAGGATGCTTGATCCGGAAATGGACCTGGTTAAGGAAGTCGAGCCTTTTGTCACCAGGATGGCCTGGGAGCGCTGGCATCCTCATAATATCATGCGGCGGCTGCGAAATACGGCATACCAGTTCAATCGCCTGCAGAGGGAGCTGCCCCGCCGTCTCCGCTACATCCTGGAGAAGTTTGAAACCGGCGACATGATAGTCCGGCTGCGCCATGAACGGCTCAACGACCTCCGTCAGTCCCTGGAGCACAGTATCAACCGGCTGACCATAGGCATTATTGTCGGGGCCCTGATCATGGGCTCCTCCATGATCATCACAACCGGGATAAAACCGTTGATCTTCGGCTACCCGGTCCTGGGGATTACCGGCTACGTGCTTTCCGCGGTCATCGGGATATTCCTGCTGATCTCCATCTTCCGGTCCCGGAAATTTTGACTCTGTAAGGGCAAACGACGAAACCCGTCAAAAATGTTTTTCTGAACATACCGGCTTTTATTCTTCGCATTCCTTGAGCAGGATCCGACAGTCGGCCACGGAGCAGCCTTTTCCCTTTTTGTGGACGATCAGGGGGTTGATGTCCATTTCAGCAATTTCCGGATGGTCGGAGGCCAGGGTGGAGAGCCGGATCAGGCAGCGCTCCAGCTCTTTCTGATCGGAAACCGGAGCTCCCCGGGCTCCGTTCAGCATGGGAAAGGCCTTGATGGAGCGAATCATGTTATGAGCTCCGTTGCGGCGAAAGGGGGCGAGACGGAAGCTGACGTCCTGGAGGACTTCCACGAATATTCCCCCCAGGCCGAACATGATCAAAGGGCCGAAGCCGCGATAGCGTTTGACACCCAGGATCACTTCCACCCCTTGAGGGGCCATCTGCTGCATGAACACCCCGTCGATTTCCGCTTTCGGTCGGTTTTTACCGACGGCCGCCATAATTTCTTCATAGGCCCGTCTGCCCTTCTCCGGGGTATCGATACCCGTCCGGACCCCGCCCACATCCGACTTGTGGACGATCTGGGCCGAAGCGATCTTCATGGCGCAGCTTCCCAGCTCTTCCACGGCCTCAGCCGCTTCGTCGGCGCTGGTGGCCAGCCTGGAGGGCAGGACCGGGAAGCCGTAAGCCTCCAGAATCTTATTGCCCTCCACCTCACCAAGGTAGTTGCTGCAGTTTTTTAAGGCCTGGTCGATAACCTCCCGGGCGCGCTCCCTGTCGAAGGTCAGCTCGAACTCCTTGAGATGCTGGCGGTGTATCCACTGGGTGTACTGGTAGAGAGCGCCCATGGCCCGGGCTGCTCCTTCCGGAAAAGAGTAGTGGGGGATGCCGTTGTGTTCCAGGATTTCGATGCCCTTTGAGACGTCCAGCAGGCCCATGAAAGAGGCCACAACCGGTTTGCCGCTCTTTACCGCCAGGTCAGGGATGATCCTGGCAGTCTCTTCGATTTCGGTCATGGTCTGGGGGGTCAGAATGAAGATGACCCCGTTGACGTTTTCATCGTTTAAAACCGCCTGCAGGGCTGCCTTGTAGCGGCCGGAGCGGGCATCACCGATAACATCCACCGGATTTTTTGTATTGGCCGCTTCCGGCAGGTGACTTTTCAGGGTTTCGGTGGTGCTTTCACTGAGTTTGGCGAGTTTAAGGCCGGAGTGGATAGTGACGTCGGTTGCGATGATTCCCGGTCCCCCGGCATTGGTGATAATGGCTATGTTGTTTGAGCGGGGCAGGGGCTGGTGGGCAAAAGCCGTGGAATAGTCGAAGAGTTCTTCTATCGACTGGGCCCGGAAAACTCCCGACTGTTCAAAAAGAGCATTGTAAACAGCCTCGGAACCGGCTATCGAACCGGTATGTGAGCTGGCCGCCGCCGCCCCCTCCGTGGTGCGGCCGGATTTGATGGCCAGAATGGGGGTGGGGTTGTCACCGCCGGTTATCTCCCTGACCGTCTCGATAAATTCATGGCCGTGGCGGAGTTCCTCCACGTAGAGCATAATGACCTTGGTCTGAGGGTCTTCATGGAGATAGCGGATCAGGGCGAGTTCGCCGATGTCCGCCTTGTTGCCCACCGAGATGAACTTGGAGAAGCCGATGTTCTTCTTGGCGGCAAAGTCGAGGACAGCCGTGCAGAGGGCTCCGGACTGGCTTATGAACGCTATGTTGCCTTGATTGGCCTTCTGCCTGGCAAAGCTGGCGTTGAGGTTGACCTTGTCGTCGGTATTGATGATGCCGAGGCAGTTGGGGCCGATCAACCGAATGTTGTTCTCCAGGCAGATCGAGGCCAGCTCCTTTTCCAGTTCGGCGCCTTTCGGGCCGATTTCCTTGAAGCCGGCAGAGATGACGATAAGGGCCCTGACCCCTTTTTCAGCAGCCTCCCTGGCTATTTTCGAGGTGATAGAGGCTGGAACGATGACTACACCCAGATCCACTTCCCCTGGAATATCCTGCAGGGAGGGGTAGGCCTTGACTCCGGAGACGGATTTGGCTTTAGGATTGACCGGATAGATGATGCCGTTGTACCTGCTGTAAAGGATATTTTCAAATACGGCACGGCCTACACTGTTCTGTCGGGTCGAGGCGCCCAGTACAGCCACGGATTCAGGGTTGAATACCGCGTCCAGGCCGCTGGCCGAGGCAAAGCTTTCCAGTGTCTTGTCATTGAGTTTGTCTTGGGGCATGGGGTTTTTGCAGGTTGTAGGTTGTAGGTTGTAGGTTGGTGGTGAAGTCCGCCCCGGAGTCGCTCCTGGCTTATTACTCTTTCTCCGGTTCTCCGCAGAGGAACCCGCCCCTGCGGGCGATCATCCTGTAAACTACAATTTCTCTTCCAGTTCTGCCGGATCGGTTATGGGTAGCTGGCAGCTGAAATCCTTGCAGATATAGGCCGTGGCTTTGTTGTTCTGCATCTCGAGCCCGGTAAAGAGCGGGGGAAGAAGGTCGGAAAGCTCTTCCTTCCACTCAGGATCAACCAGGATGACCGTGGTATGGGGCAGGAATTTCCGGCCCAGGATGCCGAGCATTTTGCGGGTATCGTCGCGGTCCCTGGGTCCGGCAATGACGATCTGCCAGGGATGGGCAAGCAGGTAATTATAGGCCACCAGCATTTCCGGAAGTATGGGGGGGTATTCGTGCAGAGAGCCGCTGAACGCCTCTATGGTTTTTCTGCCTTTATCCACCAGGCTGCTGTCATCGGTGAGCCGGCCCAGGTAGATCAGGTTGAAGGCGGAAACCGAGTTGCCGGTGGGTTCGGCTCCGTCAAAACCCGGCTTCATCCTGACCAGAACTGAGTCGTCTCCGCCGCTGGTGGCGAAAAAGCCGCCACCCTGCCTGTCCTCGAAGAGTTCAAGCTCCCTGGCATTCAATTCAAGGGCCCAGCGCAGCCATTCGGGCTGGAAGGAGGCCTCGTAAAGCTCAAGCAGGCCGCGGATCAGGAAGGCGTAGTCTTCGAGCTGTCCTTTGAGACCAGCTTCCCCCTCCCGGTATCTCCTCAGGAGTTTCCCGTCTTTTTCGTTATAGAGCTTCTCCCTGAGAAAGGAGGCGGAGCGCAGGGCAGCGGCAAGGTAACGGTCATCCTCCAGGACCCGGCCGGCCCTGGCAAAGGCGCCGAGCATAAGGCCGTTGATGCCGGTGAGGATCTTGTCATCGAGGTGGGGCCTCGGCCTCCTGTTTCTGACCTCGTACATTTTCCGCCTGCTCTCTGCCAGGAGGCGAACCAGTTCTTCGGTCTCCAGCTTGAAATGATCAGCAGTCTCCCGGAGGGGGCGGGCCACGTGAATTATGTTTTTGTCGACGAACTCCTGGTGCGGGTCATCCAGAGCGTTGCCGCCCGGTCTTATGCCGTAGTGGAAGTTAAATACCTCGGCTTCTTTTCCGCCGAGCACCTCTTCTATTTCCGCTTTTTTCCAGAGATAGAAGAGGCCTTCGCCGTGCTTTTCCGGGTCGTCCTTGTCCGGACTGTCCGCATCTTCGGCTGAATAAAATCCTCCCTCCGGGCTGGTCATGTCTCTCAGGACGTACTCCAGGATATCGCGGGCCACGCCGGCATAGAGTTCGTCCCCGGTAACCTGGTAGGCCTCGATATAGCTCTGGGCCAATTGGGCCTGGTCGTAGAGCATCTTCTCGAAATGGGGAACCAGCCACTGGTTGTCCACCGAGTAGCGGTGGAAACCTCCCCCGAGATGGTCGTGCATCCCGCCATCCGCCATTTTTTGCAGGGTTTCAAGGGTCATGTCCAGGGCCTTTGTTCCACCGCTGGAATAATAATACCGGATCAGGAAATTGAAAACCACCGGCCTGGGGAATTTGGGCGCCTTGTCAAAACCGCCGTGGGTTGGGTCGTAGGTTTTCTCCAGCTTACGGAAACATTCGTCCAGGACTGTTTCGGCCAGGGCGATGTTTTCATCCTGGAAGGTGATGTTTTCCAGGTGTCCGATGATTCGTTCGGCGGTATCCAGGAGCTTTTCGCTCTGGTTCTGCCAGGCGTCAATGACCGTTGCCAGGATCTTTTTAAGGCCCGGCATTCCGTAGCGGTCTTCCGGGGGGAAGTAGGTGCCGCCGTAAAAAGGCTTTAATTCAGGGGTCAGAAAGGCGGTCAGGGGCCAGCCGCCCCGTCCGGTTATGGCCTGGATTGCGGTCATGTATATATGGTCGATATCAGGGCGCTCCTCCCGGTCGACCTTGATACAGACGAAATCGCGATTGAGGGTCTCGGCCACTTCCTCGTTTTCAAATGATTCCCTGGCCATCACGTGGCACCAGTGGCAGGTGGAATAGCCGATGGAAAGAAAAATGGGTTTGCCCTCGGTTCTGGCCCTGCTGAAGGCTTCTTCCCCCCAGGGATACCAGTGGATGGGGTTGAAAGCGTGCTGCAGCAGATAGGGGCTTTGCTCCTCCAGCAGCTTGTTGGCCTTTCTACCCTGTTTCTTCTGATCGACGATGTAGGTCTTGAGATCTCCGCTTGTCATTTGAGCCACCGGGTATGAAGAATTAGAAATTAGGAATTACGAATTAGAAATCGAGGCACTCATCTTTCCATGATCGGTGGTTTGAGGGGTGTTTGTCAAGGAGAGGATTTATCCATTCCGGCTGCCATCATTACTTTCACTCCCGCAATCGCAATCGAAATCGGAATCGAAATCGCAATCGAGGAGATGTCGTAACATGGAAAACTTGGTTTGTCGCTGCTGGCTGAGGATGGGGCAGGTGTGCCTTGCAAATAATATTGTCGTGCCCTTGAGTGAATCCATGGACTTGAAATCGGGGAGAGTAACCCTCCTTGTATATCGATAAAGCGGGGGCGTTCAGTCAATGGTGTCGATTCCGATTTCGACTCCGACTTCGATTTGGATGTGGTTGGAATTTGTTATTTGCAATTTGGGATTTATAAGACAAACCGGTCCATATCGCCGGTTTGTCTTATTCAGCAGAGGGCGGCCGGATATCTTTGGGCACGATCATCACGAAGCGCTCCTTGCTGTCCTTGAGCAGGCTGTTGACCGCGGCAGCTTCATCGGTCTGGAAGCCTTTTTCCAGTTCGGCGATATATTTCTCCAGAAGCTCCAGGACATCGGCGCGGCCTTCATCCGAAATATCGTGAATGGTGACATTGGCCCCGCGGGCGAGCCTCCTCTCCAAAGCGGCGCGGTCGAAACCGTAGTCGGGATAGAGGCACTGGTAGATGACCCCGCCGGTCATCCCGGCGCATATCCAGGGGCCTGGATCCCCGAGGACCACGGCCCTGCCGCCGGTCATGTACTCAAAGGCAAACCCCTTGAGGTGAGCGCGGCTGGCAATATTGCCAAGTTCATCGGCGATCGGCGAGGTTATCCGTCCTCCAAAGACCACGTCGGCCCCGGACATCCGGATGCAGGCCCTGGAGTCGGCCATATTCTGCACCATGAGCAGGCCGCCGATCGCCCCGTAGGCCAGACTCTTGCCGGCTGATCCGTCGATGCGCTGGCCCAGGAGGTTATAGCCTTTGAAGACCCCCATGATTCCGCCGATGCTGCCCTTGGCTGCCCCGTCCTGGGAGCCGCCCTCAACCACAGTTTCGAGGTTCGAAGTGATGAAGGCGCACAGGCCGTTGCCGGGAACGGAGGATCCCAGGCGCAGGATGGCCCTGCGGTCTGCTCCGCCGGCCCCGAATTTCCGTTCCATGGCACCGGCCAGGTAGGTGCCGATGGCGCGGTCGGTGCTGCGCACCCCGTCTTCGAAAAATCGGACTACCTGGTCTCCCTTGTCAAATTTCTCCATGGCCAGATTGGAGATCAGCCTGGTCAGATAGTTCAGGGGCTTACGCACCACCTCGGATCTGAAAGATTTCTCGGCCTGGGGTGGTTCACCCGGTTTGGCCAGGATGCTCGTGCAGTCGAGCTGTTCTTTGTTTCTATACTGGAGAAGGAGATCGGTCCTGCCCACCAGGTCCTGGAGGCGGGTTTCACCCATTTCGGCGACTCTCATTCTCAGTTCATCGCCCACCGCGGTGAGGAGTCGGCTGAGATTTTCCACTTCCTGATCGATGGTTCTGGGCTGGAATCCCTTGACCCCGACTTTTTCAGCGGTCTCTTTATCCTGGAGCTGAGTGGAGATCCCGCGAGGGCAGCGGTCCAGGTGACATTTCTGGCAGCTTATGCAGCCTATTCCCATCAGAGTGAGGGTGCCGAGACCCACCCTGTTGGCCCCCAGCAGAATCATCTTAAGGACATCGTCGCCGCTTCGCATGCCGCCGTCGGCCCAGATTTCCACGCCTTCCCGCAGACCTGATTCAACCAGGGCCCGGTGGGCTTCTCTGACCCCGATTTCCGACGGCAGGCCGACAAACTTCTTGGCATGTTCCCGAGCGGCGCCTGTCCCGCCTTCAAAGCCGCTGATATTGAGGATGTCGGCACCGGCCTTGATAATGCCCACGGCAATGGGGCCGATGCCGGTGGTTACCGGGATTTTGACCGAGATCCTGGCGTAGGGGTTGGCTGTTTTGAGTTCCGTTATAACCTGGGCCAGGTCTTCGATGGAATATATGTCGTGGTGGTTGGAGGGCGAAATCAGGGTGCTGCCCACCTTGCAGTGCCGGGCGCGGGCCACCATCTCCGAAACCTTGTTGCCGGGAAGATGTCCTCCCTCCCCCGGCTTGGCTCCCTGGCCGATTTTGATCTCTATGTAGTCGGTTGAATTGAGAAAGCCCATGAAGACCCCGAAGCGGCCGGAAGCGATCTGCTGCCCCCGGTTTTTTCGGAATTTGCCTAGCATGTCCGGAATTTCGCCGCCTTCACCATTGATGCAGATAATATTGACCCGGGCCGCAGCCTGAGCGTAGGTCCGGAAGGAGTTTTCCCCCTGGGATCCCAGGGACATGGCGGCAATGACCAGGTGCATGTCGTGTCCGTCCACGGAGATGTCCACTTTATCCATGGTCTTCTGGGCAGGCTCTTCGGCCTTTCCGGACTGCAGCAGATGCCGTATGCTGCTCGGGGTCTCTTCTGCAATGCAGGCCAGGCCGTCAGCCATTTCACGGTAGCCCTTCTTGCCCACCGCCACACTTCTCAGGATCTTGCCCACCTTGGGATTTCTGGGTGGCTCTTTGTAAACGGCGGTCTCTTCTGCCGCATCGGCCTGCTGGTATCGCTTAACCGCCATCTCTTCAAGGGAGGCGATACCAAGCCCCCCCTCTTTCGAGGGGCAGAAGTTGGGAAGGGCGACGATCCGGGCCAGATCCTGCCTGAGGCCGATGGAGGCAAAGATCCTGCCGTAGCCGCAAAGTTCGTGGATGCCCATGGTTGACATGACCTTTTCCATTCCCTTCTGCAGGACGGACAGCGTGTTGTCCATGACGGTCACGGCATCGTGCTTTTCATCGGCGTAGCCGCAGGAGATCCGCCATAAAAGATAGGGGTGAAGGCCGTCCGCCCCCAGTCCCAGAAGGAGCATGACATCATGCAGATTTCTGATCGCCCCTGATCGGACGACAAGGCTCGTCTTTCTCCGCAGCCCATCGTTGATCAGGGACTCCTGGAGATAGGCCAACGCCATGACCGGATCTATGAAGACTCGATCGTCTCGAAAGCTGCGGCAGTCATCGAGGACCAGGAGGACCGCTTTTTCGGTAATCGCCTGTCTGGCTTCGGCAAGCAGCTCCTCCAGCCGGGCGGTGAGTCCCTCCGCCGGGTTGAAGGTCAGGTCAAGAAACTTTACCAGGTTGGGATCCCTGTGCTGGCAGGTGAAAAAATCGAGAACATCTTCAAAAAGGTAGGTCGAGAATTTCCGGCACAGGTCCCTGCACTGCAGGGTGTCGATCTTGTCGGACAGTTCGTTGTACCCCAGGAGCAGAGGGGTGCTGAGTTCCAGTCCTAAAGGTGATGCGCCCTTCTGACTGTCGATATCCGGGCGGCAGCCCAGGACCACCCTGGTGGAGAAATGTTCAGCCTCGCGCTCCCGGTCAATGGCAGGATTGGTCACGACCGCCACATTTTCCTTGCAGTAATCGGCCACGTTGGGCAGGGAATCGGGGACAAGGGCGGCCAGAGGGCCGGTATACCCCATTGAGCCGATAACTTCTCTGCCGGTATAGGCGACCTTCTGACGAATGGAGATGTCGTAGTGGCGCCAGCCGAAGGCGATCAGTGCGTTGTTTTTCTCGAGTTGCTCAATTCTCCCGGGCAGCGGGTCGCCGGGCAGGTTTGGGGTCCGGTCTCTGTTCAGGTAGGACTTGCATTCTCCGGCATCGGCCTCTTCACCTTTCTCAGTGGATGCGGGGGAGGGGGCCGAGGGGATTCCGTGATAGAACGAGCCCAGTTTTTTCCTGGTCGTCCTGCCCTGGCGGAATTTGATCAGCCGCTCCTGGATCTGCTGATAATCGAGGGTCTCCGCGGGCTTGCCAAGGCCTCCGTAAACGGCGATTTTCTCTCCTGGGGCCAGAGGACGGGGATCGATCATGTTTTTCTCCAGGTCCACCACCCCTTTTTCGGAGGAGAGAAAGAAGTTGTAGTCGCTTTCACCGAACCAGAGGGGCCGCAGCCCCAGAGCGTCGACGCTGCCCATGCAGACATTGCCGCTGCGGCAGAGGACTGCCGCAGGTCCCTGGGCCGAGCACGGAAAGAACCAGCGGTAAAAGAAGTAGACTTCTTTGAGGTCGGGGCTGTATTTGTCGACCTCGCTGTAGATGGCTGGAAAAATCATCTCCATTGCCTCCAGAATGTCGAGGTCGTAGTGGTTGATCAGGCCTTCGATAATCCGGTTGAGATCCTGGGAGTCGCTGCCGCCCGGTACAGGGTCTATGCCTAAAGCCCTGCCGCTGCTCCGCAGCCGTTCTATGGTATTGATTTCTCCGTTGTGTCCCAGCAGGGAGAAGGGTTGGGAACGTTCCACCCTGGGAAGGGTATTGGTGGAGTAGCGTCCGTGTCCCAAGGTAATCACCGACTGCATGTCTTCATCGCAGAGCTCGGGAAAAACCCGGGGCAGCTGCTCCGGCATGCTCTGGCGCTCGGCAAGCACCCCGCCGGTGATCGACAGGGTAACGCCCAGCACCAGGCCAAGCAGCAGGATAACAGTATTACGGGTCAAGGAATTCATTGCTTCTCACTCCTGGCGTCAGGCACAGCCCGGCATGAACTTGTGACGCTACGTCGTTGATAATTCTCAGCTATTAACTTTAACACCTTTTGACAGGCTTGTCGGGCAATTCTTCAGCCGCGCCGGGTGTGGCCACACCAGGCGGCCGGGTTGGTCGGCTTGCCATTGTGACGGATTTCAAAATAGAGCCCGGCCTGATCCCGCCCCCCGCTGCTGCCGACCTCGGCAATCGCCTCGTCGGCCGCGACCCAGTCGCCCTCCTCTTTCAATAGCCCCAGGTTGTGGCCATACAGGCTCATG
>JBEPXR010000049.1:0-11561 GCA_041641775.1 Desulfobia sp.
GGCCTGGGCAAAGGCGTCATTGCCGCCGTTCAGGAATTTGAGCCTCTCCTTGGGGAAACCCCAGTAACGGAAGGTCCAGTAGGCCCGGGTGGCGAAGAAAGGTACTGAAGAGGTGGTGAAGACGATTGTGGTATCTTCGTCTATACCGAACTCCTGGATGACCGCATCCATCATTTCACCGGTAGCCACCAGGGGAGTGGCATCGGCAACTCCTTCGAAACGGGTAGTGACCAGGGCTGGCCTGGCAACTTTACAGGCTCCCTTGATTCTGGGGTTGGGGTCATCGCCTACCGGTAGAGAGTAAGGGCCGAAATCGACAATAACCACCCGCTCATCAAAGGCCTCTTCGTTGCCAACAAGACCTTGATCTATCCAGCTTTTAAGCGTGGCCGGCTCGACCAGGACATTGGTGCTGGATTCTGCAACTGGCTGGTTTTCGGCTTTGTCCGGCTCGTCGTAATCGTCGGAGCCTCCACCACCACCACAAGCAGTCAATAGAAATGCTGAGACCGCCAGTGATATGGCGAGGCGGAACCAGCCGGGTCTGTTTCCCCTGAATAGCTTTTCCTTGATCATACCCTGTCTCCTCCTTCTGTTAATATATGATTGTTTAAAAAACCTCAGTACTTACAGTAGCATATTTGAGGCCATCAGCGGTAAGGAAAAATTACAATATAATATTTTTTCTATAAGTGTATAAAATAACGTTATAAAATATATTCTAATTAAGTTAAAAATCAGTTTTGCTGTGGAAGGGAGGTGTCACCTTGTGGTAGAGGGTGTTGCTGTTTCCCCACTGCGGGTGAGGCAGTTTGGACACTGAGATAGATGACCTTTATCCAGGGGTTGTCATCTGTCATCATACCCATCTACCAGCTTGATGTTGCCCTGGGAGGATCCTCTGATACTATACAGTATTCTATTGGAAGGATCTCTCAGATCAATTCTGAAAGGTGTTATGGCACCGCTCGATAGCAGATAGATACGCTGGGAGGAGGATTCACTGCCGGTAAAGTCGTCCTGGTCCATGGATTCACCGGGGAGAGAGAGGGCAAAGGTAAATCCTTCCGGAAGCCTGCGGGGGCGGTAAATGTTTTCCCGGATAAGGAGCCACTGGTTATCTTGCCAACGGTAGAACCGATACTCGCCAGTTGGGAACGCTGCCGCGTATTCAACACCGGTCAGCACCGCTTCCTGACCGACAAGTTTTAAAAGGGCGGCCAGACGCTCAACTTCTGTTTCCAGTTTCTCCTGCCTCGGATCAATCGAAAGGCTGACAGAGCTGACGATGATGCCGATCAGAATTAAGACCACTAAGATTTCAAAAAGGGTGAACCCCTGGTGGCCTGTCCGGTTACTCAAGTTGCCAGTTCCCGATATCTGCATCTATTCCTTCTCCCCCGGGTTTGCCGTCCGCGCCGGGAGAATAGATATCAATTTCTCCGTGAACTCCAGGATTGAGATACCGGTAGGAAAAACCCCATGGATCCTTAGGGAGACGGTCAATATAACCGCCATCTTTCCACTTGCGCGGAACCGGCTCGGTACTGGGTTTTTCTACCAGGGCCTCCAAGCCCTGGTCGGTGGTAGGGTATCGGTAGTTATCCAGTTTATAGAGTCGAAGAGCATTTTCCAGAATGCGGATGTCCTGTCGGGCTTTGACCCTGCGAGCCTGTTCAGGCCTGTCCATTATTCTGGGGACGACAATGGCGGCAAGAATACTCAGAATAACCACCACCACCATGATCTCAATTAAGGTAAAACCTGATTGATCTCTGCCTCGACGCCGGTCGTTTTGCATGATGCATCCCTTTCGATATTTTGTTTACAGATAAGAAAACAGGGGGCGCAGGCGGTCCGAATAACTGACCTTAACTGCTCCGTCCTCTCCTGGCGGGCCAATGAATTTCAGGAAGGACTCCAGTTCCGGATCTTTTTTCTCCCGGGCCGCAAATATTCCCGAAAAAGAATAGGAGCCGTCATTTTGCAGGTGAAGAATTCCTTCCAGCGCCAGGGGACCGCCGCTGTCTTTTATGGATATTATTATTTCCCGGTCTCTGCTGGTCAGCTCAATTTTGAATACGCCCAGAGAGATATTCCGGGGATCGAGTGACCGGACGTGAGAAAGGAGCATGGCGCCCTCCCCCTCAATGAGGTAGCCTTCCTTCAGAAGAAGGTGGTCGACGGCAAGGGAGACGGAACCGGCTACTTTCATATTATAACGGACAAGTATTTTATTGAGGAGTTCCAGGGGCAACTGTGCCCGGACATTACTGCAACGTATCGTATCTCCTCCCGGACTGACGGTAATGACCGCCTTGAAATATCCTTCTTCCTTACTGTGGAAGGACAGAGCTGTCTGAAAAAGCCCGGACAGGGCAGGCTGCACTTTCCAGTTGATCTGACGGACAGCGAAGTTCCCCAGTCTACCCTCCCGGGCAGACCCGGCAAACCAGGGTCCTTCTATACCGGTTAACCTGACTTGTCTGGTATGGGCTGGTAATCGTTCCTCGAGAAGGACATAGGCCCGGGCTGCAGGAAAATAGAGAACCAGGAAGAAGGCAAAGAAA
Organism: Desulfobia sp.; assembly: GCA_041641775.1. Lineage (GTDB taxonomy): Bacteria > Desulfobacterota > Desulfobulbia > Desulfobulbales > SURF-16 > JAWLDV01. Next base: position 2,571 of record JBEPXR010000049.1, read on the forward strand.
ACAATTCCGTAGAACAGATAGATTCTTCCCGGTTTCTTTGTACTTTTGTCGTTATCAGGCATGGTTACTCCGGGATCTTCGTGTCAAAGAAGCCGTGAAAAAATTATCCTTTCAGGAATTGTTTTGGACCAGGGTTATTCTCGCCTTCACATATCCGGACCTGTCGAGGCTTTCCGCCAGAATTTCCCTCGCTTGTATTCCGTGGGAAGTCCTGAGCAGGGAAAGCCAGCTGAGGATGTCATCGAAGAGGGCCTCTTCGAGCCAGATTTTTACTGTGTCCTTACCCTCGGGTTCCACCCGTTTCAAGGAGCGGCTCAGTCCGACTTCTCCGGCACTGCTGTCAATGATGGAAAGCGGAGCAGAAGATGAGGTAAGTGTAGTAGACGATCTATTCTCCCTCAGGTAGATAATTTCCCGGGCCGCCTGTGTCATCCAGGCAAATGTCTTTTCCTTGGCAGGGATCTGGCGACGGTAAGTGTTCAGAGAGGACTGAAACGGTTCGATGAGAAGAATATACAACAGCATTGTTCCGCCAACCAGCAGGCCGGCCAGCAGTATAAAGCGTTCGCGTCTGGACAGGTTGGCCAGATAATCTTTCATGGGCTGTTTTCCTTTACCTGAAGACGGGCCTGAACGCCGCCGTCGAGACTGGAGGCGGTACGGATGGTGACTGCCAGGCCCTGGTTGGTCAGTTTGTTCTTCAAATCATCCAGGGCATAGAGGTTGGTCAGCCGTATCTCCATATCGAGTCTGCCCTCATGATAATGCAGGCCTTCCAGGCTGAAACCGTCTGCTGCTTTCATAAGGGGGGCAGCGCGGTTGAGCAGCGGTAGAAAACCCCCTGTGGTTCCGGTTTTTTCGCGAAGCTGCCGGAGATTATGTTCCATCTGGGCTTGAGGATTGACGATTCTTTGCGCCTCAGGAAACACCTCACTGTAGAGATGTTCTATACGCTTGGTGAGCAGGGAATCTTTTTGTTTCAGGGTATAATAGCGTTCGAGATGCACTCCCAGGGCGAGAATAAGGGCAGTCAGCGCCAGACCGGCCGGAAGGCGCCAGTTGATCCAGAGCCGTTTCCACTGGGCATGTGGACTGTAGTCACCCTGCAGGAGATTGATAGAGTTTTCTTCGGAAAATCCGGAGGCCAGGAGTTCCACGACTCCGGTATTACCAGCGTGCTCGGCTTTTATGTGATTGCCTATGGTGGCGGGCAGGTCCTTTTTATCCCCCTGTCCATAGAGGACAAAGCCGGCGTCGTCTCCCGTTGCTTCCGGCCGCAGCCCTTCAAGGTTAGCGAGCTCAAAGGCGAAGCCGTCCTGCACCCCGGTACGGCAGAGCACCATCTGACCATCGATAAGAATGGAAGGGGACTCATGGAATGGGACAGCAAGAACATCGGGAGTCATGTAAGCTGGCTCTATGTCCGCTTCAGCCAAAAGATTCAGCCAGATGTCGAGCCTTTTCCGAGCAATGACTGCAACCGGACATGAATGGTCTTCCGTGGGGCTGCCCAGAACGAAATGGAGTTCCTCAACATCGGCAGCCAGAGATTCTTCCAGAATAAATGGTACAGCTTGAATCTGCCTTTTCCTCCGACCTGCAGGCAGAACAACCCTGGTAATGAGAACCTCCGAAGCTGGCAGCAGTGCAATGATCCGCTGATTGTTGATCAGTGAGCGGATTTCGGGCAAACTGCTTCTGGCCGTATGAATGTTTCCTGCAGCATCTATTTCCGCCCAGTCTGTCTCGGCAGAGAACGTATGGTTGAGTCTGATTATGATTTTTTTCATGTGAGTGAAGGGCTTACTCCATGTTGATCATTAAAACACGCCGATGCTTCGGTGAATGACCCGGGACGCCCCTCCTCTTTTTTCAAGAAGGCTGAAAAGAGAAGTGCGGCCCCTGTCAAGGACAGCTTCAGAATGTACCATAAAATAATTGCTGTTTACAGTGAGATAATCACTTCGGATTCCGGTGCCGGCCAGGGCCTCCTGTCTAAGGAAATCCTCCACTTTGCTGAAGCCGTCTTCTGGACGTGATCGCACCAGAAGTTCGGCGGTTTTCAGATCGAGGTGGTCGGACAGGATTGACAGCAGTCTGGCCGAAGCTGTATTGATATTGAGAGGCGTGGCCTCCGGCAGGGCACGCAGTAAAGGTTGAAGGCACTGTTCATAGTTTTCACCGGAGAAACCTTTGATCCGGCGGATTTCGCTGGCGGATAACAGAGGGCGATCGGCGGTTCGATAAGGCTTCTCTCGGTTAAGATATTCGGCGTCTTCGGCCCCTCCCGGAAAGCGCTGTTCCTGGTCACTGTCCAGCCAGTCGATAACCCCCTGGGTCAGAGCTACAGGCATGTCACAGGAGGTGAGTAGGAGGCCGAACTGCTTCCTGCTCTGTTTCTGCTGTTCATCCGGACCCAGGATGAGGTTGTTGATATTAAAAAAGCCCTGGCAGTCCTCCAGCCGGGCGGTAACCATTCCTCCGGCCACCGGAGTTGCCGGTAGATTTCGACCAAGATACTCCCTGTTCACTGCACTGCGACCGAGGAGGATGGAGGCCCATTTTTCCACCGATTTGGCGAGAACCATTGATTGATCGGCCTGGATCGTATTCGCGGTTCGACGAATATCCAGTTCCTGCCTGCTGAGAAGGGCGGTTGCCAGAATCGAGACAAGGGCCGCCATAAGGAGCGCGGCCACCAGGGCAACTCCACTTTCATCCGTCCAGATTTTCAAGCTGGTGGCAACCTGATTATTGCGGTTATGCTCAGTCACCGATTACCACCAGACGGCGTATTCTGCCCCAATCCTCCAGATCAAAAGTGATTTCCACGGCCCTGGGCAGTGAATTGCCTCCTGGTCCGGTAGGTGGCCACTGTTCGCGCCAGGTGCCCAATTGGTCAAGAAAGCGGGACTGGAAGTTGCTGACCCTGTCCAACAGGAATTGGGTATAGGGCTGTTGACCGGGTGGCCTGTCAAGTATAGGCCAGGAGTTCCGGACCAATCTGTTTTTATGGAGATGGTACGCCACCCGCTGAAGATGACCGCGCGCTTGAGCTGCTGGATTGCGCCAGCCGGCCCTGGTGAACTCAAGGATGTTTTCATTGGAATGCCGGGATAGAAAGGCAGGGAGTTCGTTGCCGAATTCATCCCGGACCGGACGGTTTACACTCTGTTCGAGTTCCCGGCACAATCTGGTCACGGTGAGCTGAAGGGCGGATAGTCTTTCAGACTCGATGCTCACCGCCTCTCTGCTGGCAATCATATTCTTGAGGCCGTCATAGGCCAGAACGGACAGGACGGCAAAAATGGTAAGGGCCACCAGCATTTCAAGAAGAGAAAACCCTTTTCCGTTCATAAGGCGTTGCCCCCGGTATATCGCTGGCGAGGGGAACCTGGATTTCTGGAGTGGCGCCGTTCTGGACATGATTACCTGGTGATCAGCAGCACTGCTTACCTTCGTTCAGTATAAGCGGTCAGGATAGTGAGGGGATCCCCATTCACCTCCCTGCTCCATACCGATATCTCCAGGCGGCGAAAGGCCGGATCGGGAGTCCGGTGATCGGTCAGACGCCATGGCCATCTGGTGCCTGCCATTACCTCGACACCCTCCCGGGAGCCGGCTTCAGGCAGTGTGTTGGACAATTCTATTTCGGAATACATATTCATTGCCACCCAGTGAGCGATGGTTTGTTCTTTTAAGTAAAGGGTCGTGTCCACAGTGTTGCCGCTTACTTTCAGGGCCGCCATGGCCACTAGACTGAGCACAGCGAGGGAGATCAGTATCTCGAAGAGGGTAAAGCCCCTTATACTGGCATGAGTGGGAATCATCGTACCAACTGGTTAAGTTCAAAGATGGGAAGCAGCACAGCCAGCACAATAAGCAGGACAATTCCCCCCATCGCCAGAATCAGAGCCGGTTCAAATATGCCCATGGCCACTGTGGTGAGGGATTCGATTTCTCGTTCCTGGGTGGAGGCCGCCCGTTCCAGCATTTCCTCCAGATTGGAACTGGCCTCTCCGCTGGCGATAAGGTGGATGGTTATCGGCGGAAAATGCCCCTCTGCGGCCAGGGCTTGATGGAGGCTCCCTCCTTCTCTCACTCTGGTAACCGCCTTGTCAAGGGCGTTGCGCATAGTCAGATTCCCCAGGACCTGGGAGGAGATTTTCAAACCTTCCAGGATCGGGACCCCGCTTGCTGTCAGTATGCTGAATGCCCTGGCAAAACGGGCCGCGTTCAGAGAACGGTTAAACTTGCCCACTACCGGCAGCCTGAGAAGAATACGATGAAGACGGCCTTTAAATCGTTCTTTGCTGAGCAGTCCTTTGGTGAGAATGGCCAGCACAACAACGACAAGAAGCAGGAGAGCTGCCTTCTCCTGGAGAAAATCACTGACTCCGATCATGATCCGGGTAAGTAAAGGCAGATCCTGTCCAATACGATCGAACACTTCAACCACCTGGGGAACGACATAGACGAGGAGTACACCGATGACTGAAACTGCTACTATCGTGAGGAGAAGAGGGTAGAGAAGGGCGAGCATCAACCGCTGCCGAAGCTGCTGACGGAATTCGGTATAATCAGCCAGCCGTTCCAGGACCAGGCCGAGATGACCAGCCTGTTCACCTGCAGCCAGGGTCGCCCGGTAGAGTTCGGGAAAGACGGTTGGGAAATCAGCCAGGGCCTGGTCAATAGTGTGTCCTTCCAGTATCTTGGAGCGCAACGAGAGCAGGACACTTTTCATCCGACTATTTTCGACCTGTTCGGCCACCGTCCGCAGACATTCTTCCAGGACGGCACCGGACTGGACCAGTGTGGCCAGCTGCCTGGTGGCCAAGGCCAGATCGGCGGAGCTGATCCTTCCTCTGAAACGGCTAAAGCCAGGACTTGCGGTCTTATTCTCACCCACCGAAGTGACCGAGAGAGGGGTAAGGCCCTTTTCTCGGATCTTCTGCCTGACCTGCCGGGGAGTGTCTCCTTCCAGGATGCCTTTACGCAGACGGCCGCCGGCGTCGATCGCGCTGAATTCGTAGGCTCCCATACGTTACAGGTCTCGCGACCATCCAGGTTCTCTATACATTTTCATCCTGGTAATGGTCAATCTTCATGTGTGACACGGAGCACCTCCTCGATGGTGGTTTCCCCGCTTTTTATCCGGCGCCAGCCATCCTGCCGCATGCTTGCCGATCTGCTGCGGGCATAGGACTCCAGTTCATGCTCTCCGGCACCGTTGTGAATAAGCGACTGCAGGTGGTCGTCGATTTCGACGAGCTCATATATTCCTGTTCGGCCCATGTATCCCTGGAAATTGCATTTTTCACATCCACTTTTCCTGAAAATCTCGAGGGAGTCATCGGCGGACATTTCGAAATCTTTCAGCTCGGCCGCGGCGGGGAGGTAGGGTTGCTTGCAATCAGGGCAAAGCACCCGGACCAGGCGCTGAGCCAGCACACCGATGAGAGAAGAAGAAAGCAGGAATGGTTCCACCCCCATATCGCGGAGCCTCGTTGCAGCACCCACCGCAGTATTCGTATGCAGGGTGGAGATCACCAGATGGCCGGTGAGACTGGCCTGGACGGCAATTTCAGCCGTTTCCAGGTCACGGATCTCTCCCACCATGACAACATCGGGATCCTGGCGGAGTATGGCCCGCAGGCCACGGGCGAAGGTCATCTGAACTTTGGGATGCACCTGGGTCTGCCCTATGCCCTCCAGGTAATATTCTATCGGATCTTCCACAGTCATTATATTGCGGCTTTTGTCGTTTAGTCTGGTAAGTGCCGCATACAGCGTGGTTGTCTTCCCTGAACCGGTTGGACCTGTGACCAGCAGGATGCCGTTGGGTTTGTGGATGAGGCGATCCACTTCCTTCAGAGTCTCTCTGTCCATTCCCAGCTGCTCCAGGTTCAGCCGGCCGGCCTGTTTATCGAGAAGACGCATGACGACACGTTCACCGTGACCGGCTGGAATGGTGGAGACGCGCACATCCACCGGACGTCCGGCAATTTTCAGGGAAATGCGCCCATCCTGGGGAAGACGTTTTTCGGCAATATCCATCTTCGCCATAACTTTGACCCGGGAAATAATCAAAGGCGCCAGAGCCCTTGAGGGCTGGAGTACCTCCTGAAGAATGCCGTCAGTTCGGAAACGAACCCGAAGCTGGTTTTCAAAAGGTTCGATATGGATATCCGAGGCATTTTCCTTGACCGCCTGGCTGAGGAGACCATTAATGAGGCGGATTATCGGGGCGTCGTCCTGACTTTCCAGAAGATCTTCCGGTTCGGAAAGCTGCTGGGCGATGGACTGGAGATCAAGGTCCTCGCTCAGATCATTGGCGATGAGCATGGCGTCGGAAGTCCCGCTCTGGTAAACCTGGTGGAGGATCGTATCGAATTGATCGGACGATACGGTCTCCAGTTTTATCGGGGTTTCCAGAAAACGGCGGAGTTCCAACTTGGAAGACAGTTCTGTCCCTTCCCGGCAGACTACCTGAGCCGTACCATCTTCGTAGCTTGAAACCAGCAGACCGTGTCGTCGGGCGAAACTGTAGGAAGGTCTTTTGGAGATTTCTTTAGTCAAGTGTACAGGACCTAGTGGACGGGTTCTTCCAATACAGGAGACTGCAATTTGCTTGGATCCAGATCCTCCTCGGGTTCAGGCAGGACCGGGACTTCGTCTCCGGGCATCAGCGTAACTCCGTCCTCGGCGCGTTTTAGCTGACGGCTGCGGATATAGTCATATTTATCCAGGGTGATCCTCGAACTCATCAGGGAATCTTTAAGGATTACGGGACGGAGAAAAACCATAAGATTGCGCTTCTGATGATCAGTATTGGTATACCGAAAGAGGTGGCCGAGCAGAGGAATGTCACCGAGAAGAGGTACTTTCTGCACCGATTCCTGCAGGTCATCCTGAATCAGACCCCCCAGGACCAGGATTTTCCCATCTTCGACCATAACGCTTGTGGAAATGGTGCGGGTATTGGTTACTGGACCTTCCGGCCGAAAATTGTCAATGCTCGAAACTTCCTGCTGAATATCCAGGCGTATGACATTTCCTTCATTGATCTGCGGCTTGACCTTGAGTTTCAGGCCGACATCCTGCCGTTCAATAGTCTGGAAAGGATTGACGGCATTGTTGGCCGCGGACCCGGTATTCGTGAAACTGCCGGTAATGAAGGGGACGTTTTGACCGACGACGATTTCTGCCTCTTCGTTATCCATGGTGACCAGGGAGGGAGTTGAAAGAATGTTGGTATCCGAATCGGTGGAAAGGGCGGAGACCAGAGCTCCCAGGTTGAGGAATTGTGTTCCCAGAATTGTGGTGGTGCCTTCGAAGAAACCAAGGTTTAAGCCATTCAGGTTGGAGAGGGCGGCCAGATTGTCTTCGTTAAACTGGTTAATTCCCACCCCGGTGGCGCCGAAGTTGGTTCCTCCGATCACTCCGCTTCCCTCGCTGTCCACATCAGTGGTCGAGCGCCACTGAACGCCGAGTTCAGCTCCCAGATCGGTGGAGACTTCGGCAACGACAGCTTTGATCATTAACTGGACCCGGCGGATGTCAAGCTGCCGGATAACAGCCTGCAGTGACTTCATTGCCGCAGGCGGAGCCGTAAGGATCAGGGCATTGGTTCCCTCGTGGGCCTGGATGATGATGTCGGAACGCTGCCTGGCCGTCACCGGCTGGGCAGAGCCCGTCTGTTTTCCGGTTTCCGGCAGCTCCATGCCGCTGAGTATGGGAACCAGGTCCTCTGCCTTGGCATGTCGCAGGAAAATAACCTGGGTACGTCCCTGGTTTTCAATGGGATTGTCGAGATGGCTGATCAAAGCTTTGATCCGCAGCAGGTGTTGTTCGTCGCCACTCAAGAGGATGCTGTTGGTGCGGGCATCAGCCGCCATTCGCAACTGTGCGCCGGAGGTGGCGACATTCTCCGTTTCCAGGGTTTCAACAACAGAGACCAGTTCCCTGGCATCGGCATGTTCCAGTCGCATCACTTCAATTTCACCGTTGTTTTTCCGGTCGATCTGCTTGATGATGCGCAGCAGACGTTCGACATTTCCGGCTCGATCGGAAATGACCACCGCGTTGCCTTCCCGACTGGCGGCCAGGTAACTCTGCTGGGTAACCATGGGGCGCAGCACCGGAACCAGCCGGTCGGCGGGAACGTGTTTCAGCTTATAGACTTCGGTGATAACCTGATCTTTGGGCAGCCGGGCAGCCGGTTTACTGCCTTCCGCAGTTGCCGTATCCTGTTTGGCCTGGGCGTATGGGACGATTTTCAGAACGTTGCCCGCTTCTATGGCGGTATAGTCATGGACCTGCAGAATGGAGAGAAAGGCGGCGTATACCTGTTCAGCATTCATTGGGCCGGCCGAGACGATATTGACTTTTCCCTTGACCCGCGGGTCAATGACTATAGTTTTCCCGGTGATTTTTGCCACGCTTTTGACCAGGGATTCTATATCGGTATCCTTGAAATTCAGAGTGACGGTTTCGGCGGCATAACCTGCTGAGAGAAAAAAGAAGGCCAGTAGAAAGGGTATGAGAATAGCAGTTGCTGATTTCGGCATAATTAGCGAATCGAGTAAGTTTTGGTTAGACGTTGTCCGTCTCGTTCGATTTCCAGCCAGATCTCCCTGGAATCCTGGAGTTTCTCATAGGCGGCAAGGGCCTGACTGGCATTGGCCAGACTGATCCCGTTTACTTCATAGAGGATATCTCCGGACTGAAGCCCGAGATTTTTCAGAAAGGGACTGTTTGTTGCTGAAACAATTTTGTAGCCGTACTGTCCGCCGTCACGATAATGCGGTTCCACGCCCACCTCTTTGGCGAGTTCCGGAATATTTCTCATCTTCCGGTTCAGGTAGTTTCGGTTAATCTGGAGATGTTCTCCCCTGGCAGCTGGACCAGCGAGATTCGTGTTCTGTTTTCTGTCGGCGTCTTCTATAAAGAGGGTTTCCAGTTTGCCAGACCGCTCCAGAATAACCCGGT
>JBEPXR010000050.1:0-11535 GCA_041641775.1 Desulfobia sp.
GGCCGGAAAGTTATCATCTTTGCCGGTCCAGGTAACAATGGTGGGGACGGTTTCGTCATAGCCCGTCACCTTTACCAGCAGGGAGCTGATATTATCATCTATCTCCTGGTTCCTGAAGAGAAGATCAAGGGGGATGCTCTGGTTAATCTGAACATCGTCAGAAAGATTGCCATTTCCATCAGGGTCATTTCTTCCCGCGATGAAGTGCTGGTGGATGAAATCCAAGGCGCTCATCTGCTGGTAGATGCCATCTTCGGCACCGGTCTGAAAAGAGAGGTCGAGGGCCATTTTGCCGGTATAATAGAGCTGATCAATCAGGTTGACGTGCCGGTTGCTGCCGTGGATATTCCCTCCGGACTTGATGCAGATAGAGGTATTGTCCTGGGGGTTGCTGTGACGGCGGATTTAACCGCAACTTATGGCGCTGCCAAGCCGGGACAGTTCAGTTATCCGGGCCGTTTTTATACAGGCAGACTGGAGATTGTCGATATCGGTATTCCCCCGGAAGTGATGGCGGAAGATGAATCATCTTATGAACTGCTCCAGCGGCAAACCGTCGGGCAGATGCTTTCCGAGCGCTTGCCGGAAGGTCACAAGGGTAGTTATGGTCATCTGCTTATCGTTGCAGGTTCAAGGGGGAAAACCGGGGCCGCGATCCTCACAGCAAGAGCGTCGCTGCGAAGTGGGGCCGGCCTGGTAACTCTTTGTGGGGGGAGCAAGTTGAGTCACATTTATGAGCCGGTACTGCTGGAGGCTATGTCTATTCCGATCACCGGCTTGGAAAACGGGGCTCCGGGAATTGACGATTACCCGGTTATCAATGAAGCATTGGCGACAAGGACTGCAGCAGCACTAGGCCCTGGTATAGGACGGGAGGCTGGGACGGTCGAGTTGTTGTCCAGAATGTACGCTGAAGCCGAATGCTCCCTGGTTGTGGATGCGGATGGTCTTAATTGTCTAAGTCAATCAGGCAAGTCGCTTGAGAACCGGTCCGGTCTGGCAAGGATATTCACTCCTCATCCTGGTGAAATGGCAAGGCTTTCAGGGTTGACCACATCCGAAGTGCAGAGAGACAGGGCGGAAGTCGCCAGGCAGTTCGCTACGGCCAATCAGGTATATCTGGTCCTCAAAGGGGCGGCAACTGTGGTAGCCTCGCCCGATGGAAGGATTGCCCTGAACTCCACCGGTAATCCTGGTCTGGCCACCGGAGGGACAGGTGATGTGCTTACCGGTATCATCGGTGGATTTCTGGTGCAGGGTCTTACTCCCTGGCAGGCTTCCTGTCTTGGCGTTTTTTCCCATGGCTTGTCTGGTGATCTTCTGGCTCGCCGGAACAGACAGGGGTTTCTGGCCTCTGAAATAGCTGATTTTCTCCCCCAAGCCATTGAAAAGATTCTGCAGAAAAGGGCCGGCTCCAAGCCTTTGAAAACGAAGTCAGGGATTTGAGTCTTGTTTGTCTGGCTTACTGGAATCTTTCCTTTATCATTTTCAATTTCCCAGTACACAGAAGGAGACTGTATGCTCAAGGTCAAGGATGTTATGACGAAAGAGGTTATTTCCGTCCAATTCGATATGTCGGTTAAAGAATTGGCCCACGTCCTGTTCGACAACAGGATAAATGGCGTACCGGTTATTGACAAGGATAGCCGTCTCATCGGGGTGGTCACGAAAAGAGATCTTATTGATCAGAAAAAGAAGTTTCATCTCCCGACCATCATCACTTTTTTGGATTCGGTATTCATGATTGATAGAAATAATAAGGTTGAAAAGGAAATCCAGAAGATGACCGGAACAACTGTCGAGGATATATGCAGCAGGGACCCGGTAACCCTGTCTCCCGAGGTGGGGCTCGATGAAGCGGCTACGGTCATGGCTGATAAAAACATTTACACCCTGCCGGTCATGGAAGATGATAAGCTGGTAGGTATTATTGGCAAACAGGACATTCTGAAAAGTATTACTAAAGCATCATGACAAACAGTATCGAAAAGGATGCGTAAATGCCCAATCATAAAAAGAGGAGTTAAACATGACTGAAAAGACGGAAGCCGTAACTATGAACGGCAGCCCCGTTACACTACTGGGAAATGATGTCCAGGTTGGACAGCAGGCCCCTGACGTGACCCTGGCTGCTAATGATCTTTCCGATTTCCAGCTTTCTTCGCTCAAGGGAAAGAATATAATTATTTCGGTGGTGCCTTCACTGGACACCCCCGTCTGTGACCTGCAGACCAAGAGATTCAACCAGGAGGCTGTCAATATGGGTGAGGATGTAGCTGTGGTAACAATCAGCATGGATCTGCCCTTCGCCCAGAAAAGGTGGTGCGGGGCCACCGGCAGTGACCAGGTCCTGACCCTGTCCGATTATCGGAATGCTTCATTCGGTGAAGCCTATGGCGTCCTGATTAAAGGGTTGCGATTGTTGACCCGCGCCATCTTTATCATTGATGTCGATTGGGTCGTGCACTACAAACAGATTGTTCCCGAGATTACCAAGGAGCCCGATTATGACGAGGTGCTGGAAGCCCTGAAAAGTGTGAAATGACAGTTCTTATGTATTAATTTTTTTTACACTTCTGAAAAAAATATAGGGTCTGTTGCATCTAGGTGAGAACCAGGGAGACGAGAAGAAAGGAGGTTCCGGCGAGAATCAGATAGGGAATGAGTTCTCGCAATACCGGTTGGTTAAAATCGATAATATTGGTGCAGATAATGACGGAAAGTAAAAGGATGGCGGGAATCGGCAGGAGAGGTTGCAGGTCTTTCCAGGGATTGCCCTCTTCCCAGATAGACCAGTAGATTGAACCGATGGAAATCAGGCAGATTGCAAAGAGGCTTAATTCCTGCATTATGCGGACTACGAGGCGCACTATCCCGAGTATCAATGGGATCCGTACGAAGAAGGCGACGATGATTACAATAAGTGCCAGGACAACGGTATTGGTAAGAAGCGCGGGAGTTTCGGACGCGATATGGTCCACAACTTTCTGATAATAGGGGGTGAGGTCCAGATGGTAGAGTTTGGCAAAACCCAGTATTACTCCCAGGGATATCAGGTGCTTCCACATATTTTCGGAGCCCTTCTTTAAGAGATGAAGCCGATAGCCCGGTCGACCTTGTGCAGGAAAGCAAAACCCATTCCCTTCTTGGTCAGCTGGGCTGCCTCTACGATTGACTTGAAGACCGCATCGGTCTCTTCAGGGCGGGTGATAATGATAATAACCTCTTTTTCAGGTTTGATCAGCCGTCCCATAAAGCCCAGTTTCTCTCTGACCCCCCGTCCTCGGCCATAATATATGGTGGCCCCTTCAGCTCCGGCCTCAAGAGCGGCATCTACAACTCCGTCGGCCTTGCCCCGCTGAACTATACAGGTGATCATATTCAGCGATTCTGTATTCATATGTCTGCCTATGTAAATAGAGGGAGGGAAGAGGAGAAGGATTCTCCTTCTTCCCCCTCGTTAAAGAAAGACAGCTTCAGTTCTCAGGAGCCGGTGTTATTTATCTTCCGGTTCCAGGGCCTTGGCCAGATTAACCAGACTCTTCCAGCTTCTGTTCACATCTTTCTGCGACTGCGCCATGAGTTCCTCGGCATGATCCGGATTGGTCAGTTTGAGGGCTCGGTAGCGGTTTTCCACCATGGCATATTCTTCAAATGTGATTGAGGGCTCTTTGCTGTCTATGTGCAGCGGGTTTTTCCCCTGTGCATCAAGATCCGGATTATAGCGATAAAGGGGCCAATGGCCGCATTCAACCGCTTTTTTCTGCTGCTTCAGGCCAATGGCCAGGTTATAGCCGTGGTTAATGCAGTGGGTGTAGGCCAGGATCAGGGATGGACCGTCGTAAGCCTCTGCTTCGGCAAAAGCTTTTACCGCCTGACCAGGATTGGCACCCATGGCAACTTTGGCTATATATACATTGCCGTAAGAAGCAAATATCATGCCTATATCCTTTTTGGGGAGCTTTTTCCCGCTGGCGGCAAACTGAGCCGTGGCTGCCCGGGGTGTTGATTTCGACATCTGGCCACCGGTGTTGGAATAGACCTCGGTATCGAGAACCAGGACGTTGACGTTCTCACCTGAAGCAAGAACATGATCGAGACCGCCGTATCCGATATCGTAAGCCCATCCGTCACCACCTACGATCCAGACGGACTTTTTAACCAGGTAATCGGCAACGTTCAAGAGCCGTTTGGCAATAATGTTATCGCTATCCTCGATCTTGCTTTTCAGTTTGGCAACCCGGTCCCGCTGGGCGTCGATTTCCTGCTGGTTGGCTTGCGACGTCTTGAGAATGTCCTCCGCCATTTTCTTGGTCACTCCGATCTTGGCCGAGGTAGCTTCCTGAAGGAGTTCCCTGGCCTGATTGTTGAGCTTGTTTACAGTCTGCCGCATTCCGAGTCCGAATTCGGCATTGTCTTCAAACAGCGAATTAGACCATATGGGCCCTCGACCGTCGTCGTCGGTGCAGTAAGGAGTGGTGGGAAGGTTGCCGCCGTAAATGGAAGAGCAGCCGGTTGCGTTGGCGATCATCATCCTGTCACCGAACATCTGGGAGGCCAGCTTGATGTAGGGAGTTTCCCCGCAGCCCGGGCAGGCACCCGAGAATTCAAAAAGCGGTCTCAGCAGCTGGCTGCCCTTGACTGTAGTCATGTTGACCTCGGCGGCACTTATATCGGGGAGATCCAGAAAGTACTGCACGTTTTTCTTCTCAGTCTTCCGGACGTCCTCGGTATTTTTTCTCATCTCCAGGGCCTTGGTCTTGGCTGGACAGACATCGGCACAGAGATGGCAGCCGCAGCAGTCCTCGGTGAAAACTTGGATGACGGTCTTTCTGCCCTTATACTCCTTGCCGGTGGCATCAGCTACCTTCAGGTTTTTGGGCGGTCTTTTCAGCTCTTTGGACGGAACTATCTTCATCCTTATGGAAGCATGGGGACAGACCAGTGAGCAGCGGCCGCACTGAATACAGTTTTCCGGAAGCCACTCCGGCACGTGTACCGCCACATTTCGCTTCTCCCATTGGGTGGTGGCGGTGGGCCAGGTCCCATCGGCGGGCATTTGAGAGACCTTGAGCAGATGGCCTTTTCCTTCAATCATCCTGGCGGTAATATTTTTAACAAAATCCGGGGCCTCGTCGGGGACGACCGGAGGCTTTTTGTGACCGGTTATCTTCTTGGGGATTTTTACTTCCTGGATGTTGTTGACAGCGGCATCAACGGCCTCGAAGTTCATCTGGACCACCTTTTCGCCCTTGTTGCCGTATGTTTTCTTGATGGCGTCCTTGATGTCCTTGATGGCCTCCTCTTTGCTGATGATGCCCGAGATCAGGAAGAAGGCGGTCTGCATGATCATGTTGATCCGCCCGCCCAGGCCGATGGCCTCTGCCAGGGAAATGGCGTCAATGATGTAGAACTTGGCCCTCTTGTCAAGCAGCTGCTGCTGGACAGAAGCGGGCAGGTGTTTCCAGACTTCGTTTTTGCCGTAACTTGTGGTCAGCAGGAAGGTCCCTCCCTCTTCAAGGTTTGACAGCATGTCGTATTTATCGAGGAAAGTGAAATTATGGCAGGCCATGAAGTTGGCCTTGTTGATCAGATAGGGGGCCAGAACCCGGTTCTTTCCGAAGCGGAGATGGCTGGTGGTGATCGAACCGGATTTCTTAGAGTCGTAGACAAAGTAGCCCTGGGCCTCATTGTCGGTTTCGGTACCGATGATCTTAATGCTGTTCTTGTTGGCGCCAACTGTGCCGTCAGAGCCCAGACCGTAGAACATGGCCCGGAATACGTCCCCGCTTTCAATATTGAAGTCGGGGTCATATTTTAAACTGGTGAAAGCCACGTCATCATCCGGTCCGACACAGAAATGATTTTTGGGAGACCAGGCTTCCATGTTGTCAAAGACAGCCTTTACCATGGCTGGAGTAAACTCTGCGGAGCCGAGGCCATAGCGGCCGGAGAGAATGACCGGCTGCTCCTGGACTCTCGAAGTTTCTACAGCTTCACCCACGGCCGAGCGGACATCCAGGTAGAGGGGTTCTCCGGCGGAACCCGGTTCTTTCGTACGATCGAGGACGGTTATCCGTTTGACTGTGGAAGGCATGGCGTTGACCATGGCCTTAACATCGAATGGCCGGAAGAGCCTGACGACCACCAGCCCCACTTTTTTCCCTTGAGAGATGAGGTGGTCAATGGTGGCCACAGTGGTTTCCGAGCCTGAGCCCATCATGACGACAATGTTTTCAGCGTCTGGAGCGCCGTGGTAGTCAAAGAGGTTATACCTGCGGCCGGTCAGATCGGCGAACTTGTTCATGGTTTCCTGGACTATGCCGGGTGCGGCTTCATAGTATTTGTTCACCGTTTCCCGGCCGGTGAAATAGACATCGGGATTTTGAGCCGTACCCCTCATTCGTGGACGGTCAGGGGTCAGGCCCCGTTTTCGGTGTTCGATAACCAGGTCTTCATCAATCATCTCTCTCATGTCGTCATCGGAAAGCAGCTCTACCTTCTGGATCTCGTGGGAAGTCCGAAAGCCGTCAAAGAAATGCATGAAAGGAATTCTTGACTTGAGAGAAGCCTGGGTGGCAATCAGGGCCATGTCCTGAGCCTCCTGAACACTCTGGGAACAGAGCATGCCCCAGCCGGTCTGGCGGGCTGCCATCACGTCACTGTGATCTCCAAAGATCGAGAGGCCCTGAGCAGCCAGGGAGCGGGCAGTGATGTGAAAAACCGTCGGGGTCAGTTCTCCCGCTAATTTGTACATATTGGGGATCATCAGAAGAAGCCCCTGGGAAGCGGTGAAGGTGGTGCAGAGTGCTCCGGTAGTCAGGGAGCCGTGCAGGGAGCCGGCCACTCCACCCTCCGACTGCATCTGGGAGACATGCGGTACTGAACCCCATATATTCTTCTGACCGGCAGCAGCTTTGGCGTCAGCTTCTGCCGCCATGGGAGAGGATGGAGTTATGGGGTAGATGGTTATGATTTCACTTGTTGAGTAAGCGACGTGGGTACACGCCTGATTTCCGTCAATGGTGCCGATTTTGCGGGACATAAACCCTCCTTTCTTGGCTTCAGTTTGATTTTGTGTACGTATATAGTAAATTAATTATTGGGTACTATTTAACTTATTCGAATTTATCAGTATAGCAGATGGGCGGGCCAGCCACCCTTTTTTCACTGTGGTTCCGCTTCGAGACCTTTCTTGATCTTTAGACAAAACAAATGTGATATTTTAATCAAAAAGATTAATTCTTGCTACTATTTCCTGTTTGAAAATTGGCCAGAATACTTTCCTTCCATTTACTGATTGAAACAGGCTGGAACAGGGTGCTGACTCATGGTTATCCAAGCGGGGAGGATATCCAGGCCATGACTGCGGCGGATGGGATCATTCTGCCTCAGGGCTGCAGTAAAGAGCTATACTCTCTGGCCAGAACGTACTGCAGACATGTCTTCCCGGATTATGAAGCCCGCTTCGCATATCCAGGGAAGACTGGTCAGTCCCGTCTCTTCGCAGAATATGAAGCGCCAAGCCCCAGGCAGGTGGTACTGGAAAATATTGCTCAATATGATGACGCATCTACGATCTTTTCTTATCCATTCGTGGTCAAGGGGGCCTGGGGAGGAGAAGGAAATAATGTTTTGCTTATCAGCAGCCGTCAGGAACTGATGGCGAGTAGAGACCGGGTGGATGGTTGGCTGAAGAAAGGAGGTTGTGTTGTCCAGCAGTATGTGCCGGCCGATGGAAAGAGCCTGAGAGTAGTGGTGATCGGAGACAGATTTTTTCCTTACTGGCGGATCAATCGGAACGGGGAATTTTACTCGAATCTGGCCAGGGGGGGAGCAGTGGTAAGCGGTGACAAGTCATGGCCCGAACTTCAGGATCGGGCTCTGGAGAAGCTCCGGTCATTCTGCCGGGCGACGGGGATCAATCTGGCAGGTTTTGATTTTCTCTTTTCTCTGGAAACAGTTGATCCCCAGCCTCTTTTCCTGGAGATCAATTACTGTTTCCGCACCAAGGGGTTAGGGGGCCCTGATGTCTTTCTCAAACTCCTGGAGGATGGAGTGAGAAGATGGGTTGAAGGACTCTGCTTACCTTCTTCATCCGGTTAGGCTGCACTGTTGATAGAAACCACTCTGGCACTCTTGTCTCTCTCTATTTTCCGGGGAACCAGGCCGTTGGCCATGAAAGCAGTGCATTCCTTTCTTTTTTCAAAGGGGCAGTCAGCGATATTCCAGCAGGGAGTGTAGGACAGAAGCTTCTTTATGGCCGCTATACTTATGCCATTGACGTGAATCATATCCCTGAGACAGGTGATCCAGTCAATGTCATCCAGGTTGAAGTAGCGCCATTTCCCCTTACGCAGAGGTTTGATAAGGCCTTCTTCTTCATAAATTCTGAGAGTCCTCGGATGCACTTCCAGCATTTCCGCTGCGATACCTATGGTGAACAGTGCTTTGTCTTTTGCTAACATGGCAGGACCTCCCGATATCTTTGTTTTTATCATTGCTGGAAACTTTGCTTTCCTGAAGGTGTTCGGCTGCGGAGAGTTCAGGGGTGAGCGCAGTCAGAACACCTTCAGTCCGGAAACGATCAGTGGCTCTCCATGCTTTCAAAAGCCCGTCCGAAAAAGCGTTCTCCCAGGATATAAGCTGCCCCGACCAGACCTGTCCCTGCCAGGACCACCAGAATTTCCGCGGCCGAGGGCGCATAGGTGAGGTATTCTGCCATTCCTCTGTAACCGTTGAACTGAGGAATCAGCTGACCCCCGACCACCAGGTCATAACGGGCCACAAACTGACCTACCAGAGTCATCACTGCCGCGGTGGACATGGCGGCGACACTGTTGAGTCTGGTCAGGGCAAGCAGAGATATGGGAAGAAGCAGGCCGATGGTGACCTCGAATATCCAGAAATTGGTGGAAAGAGGTCCACTGAGCAGTGCATCCGCAGCCAGGCGACCTTCAGCGGTGCCGCCAACATAGAAATCAACCATCCTCCACACTGTAGCCACGCTTACCAGAAAGAGAGTCAGGAGGAGTATCTTGCCTGCGGTCTGCAGACCGTCGAAAGTGGTAACGGCCATTTTCTGTCCGCGCATTCTGACTGAGAGGTGGGTGAAAATTATGGCGGCTGCTGCACCGGACATGAAGGCACAGGCCAGGAAGTACACCGGCAGCTGAGCGCCGGCCCAGAACGACCGGGAAGGCATGGTCGCAAAGACACCGCCCAGGGTGGTGTTGGCTGCAACTTCGGTAAGAGCACCCAATACACCGAGGGCTAAGGCCAGTTTATACTTCTTGTTGAGTATGAAGTAGAATTCTACCAGCATGAAGGCGACTGCTCCGCCATAAAATGTCCCCATCCACCATATATTGGAGGTCAGGTTGGGAGAGGTCACATTGTAAAGGAGCATGCGCCAGGGGCTCTCCAGTTCCATGCCGATCAGGGTGAAGGCTCCCAGGATGGTGATGATTGAAAGCCAGACCATCCTGTTGGCAAGAGGTGCCAGTCTGTTGCCTCCGAAAATATGGCTGAGCACCGCCAGCAGACAGAGACCGGTAGAGGTAATGGCAAAAAAGGCATAGCCGGAGATAAGGACACCCCAGGGCATTTCCCGGGTGTTATTATAGACCTGGTGATGACCGGCGATAAAGGAGAATAATCCCGCGGCCAGGCCGATAATCAGCATCAGGATAAACAGCCCGGTCACTTTATTCATTGTAGAAGTCGCCACTACCGGCTCAGCTACAGCAGCTAATGAGAATTTTTTTTCCATTTAACTACCTCCTTATTTACGATATAGGTTGTATGGGGTAATTCTTCCTACATAGATGCCGGCTCCGGGGCATCTATAGTGTTTTTCTCTCGAGCCAGGGAAAAAAGGGCGATGATGACTGCAAAAATGGAAAAGGGACCCATGATCACAAAAAGGATGAAGGAAAAGCAGAGCCAGAATTTCTCACTCAGTCCGGCAAACTTCTCAGCGATCCTTGTTAACCAGGGAATTTTCCCTTCTTTGATCTGGCTTCTGGCGATTAGGTGGATCATTGCGCTCATTTTTTCGCCCTCCTCTTGGCTCGGCAATTGGTTGAACAAGGCCTTTGCCTAGTACTTGAGCAAGGGGTGTGCCAGAACGGTTTTCTTTTCAGAGGAGGTCTGCGTTCATGCGAATTATCATTTTGAAATAACATGTAAAAATAAATTCTATATTAGATTTGTAAGAAGCTTCTAGGTAGAGAAATTGTGAGGATATAGGTAAGAATAGGCGCAAAGTAAGCCCTGAATATGATAGGGGTGGGATTAAATCAAGCCTGTCATGGTTTTTGTCGACAAAGGTGTGATAGAAAGGAATGCTTTAGCTTAACACATTGTTATAAGGAGATAATTTGTTAAAAATGAACCAAGGGAGGTCGGGGACGCTCTTTCTGGTAAAAAATAAAAAGCTTGAATCTGCCACTGATAGGCTGATATGGACTTATCGTTTTTTGCTTTTTATTTCATGTGCTTATAATGGATTCTTTTCGAGGGGGGGCGTATTGTGCGCCTTTTAGTGTGAGGTAATTTTACAAGAAGGCGAGAAGTAAGTTCTATGAGACAAAGAGGGAATAGTTGTCAATGAAAGGTCTAAAAAATGGTGAACATATGAACTGTAAGATGATGGAACATGAAATAGGCATGAATTCGGTTCCATATCTTACAAGTTAAGGGAGGGACTTGCCATGCCGGAGCGCAGGACGAGGATGGGATGAATTTGGACCTTTCGGTGAGAAGAGGAGTCCGCGAAGAACTGAATCGGTAAGGATGAGCTGAACTCAACAGTTTTATCGCCGTTTTCTCCGGTCATATCCTGATCTGCGGTCTTTTCTGCAGGTCAGCCTGACAATGACCCCGTCATTGACCGAGCGGCGGCGGTCTCTGGTGCTTCTTCTCCGTTCTGTTTTCTCTTTTTCAGGGATGTAGGGATTTTTTTGGGTCTTATTCTGAAAAAGATGGGAAATATTTTTTACAAAGGTAATCATGACGATCCTGCTACACTTGCAATCTGTTCAATTCTTATTCTGTCCATTCCTATTTACCTGATCGACAGCTTGAGCAGAAAGGTTAAACCGCCTGGAAAGATTTTAGGCTAGTGGCATCCTTTTTATTTTCGAGATCCTGTATCCGGAGTCATATAAAATGATTTTGTGGGTTGTTATTGCCCTGAAAAGAATGGCTGCCGGGAGCAGTCAGCTCCTAAAGGGGGGGCAAGGTAATTTTGGGAAGCGGCGAAATAGACTCTGAGTTGTTGTCAAGCCGCTGGAGTCTGAAGATATGAAGAATGAAGACAGTTGAATAAACCGACGGAGAACGTAATGAAGGAAGAGGAATACCTGGTAGAGCCCGTAGTCCATGATAATGTCTGGATTCCCATGTCGGACGGCTGCTCTCTTGCCGCCAAGATCTGGCTGCCGCCGGATGCTGAGCAGAACCCCGTTCCGGCTATCCTGGAGTATATTCCTTATCGTAAAAGGGATCACAAGGCAATGCGGGATGCTCAAA
>JBEPXR010000051.1:0-11428 GCA_041641775.1 Desulfobia sp.
CTGCCCCCCATCTTCGTCACCGCAACCGCTGAAGAAGACAACTCCATTTTTGTCTCAGCCGAGATTACCCTGGTTCTGCAAATTGCCCCGGATGAGATTTTAACGGAAAAGGAAAAAATCAGGGTAAGCGATATTATCTACCAGTTTTTTAAGAACCGCCCGGGGCAGGAACTTGACGAGTTTGCCCTGGATCGCGGTAAGATGATAAAAGGTATACAGGAGTGGGCCGGCAAGAACTGGCCGGACGGCCCTTTGACCTCCCTGATTATTGAAAGCTACCGGGTTGACAAGTCCTGAGCATGGTTCAGCGTGCATCGACAGTTGACCTTCAGCTCCTCCTTCCCTTCTGCTGACGGCTGCCTCTGAACACTGGCTTACCCCTCTCCCGGCCGATTTCCTTGACATTTCCGCGCATTCCGGTTAGGCTCTCTGTCTTTAGTATGGAGTAGCAAGTACCCAGACCAACTAAACCAGATCCTTTTTCTAACCCTGAGCGTCTTCCAGATTCGACAAATCCAGCCCCATTCAGCATCTTAATTATGCAGATATCAAAACAGCTGTAAGATACAGCACCGTCAATTTATTCCAACTCCTCCACCTGGAAGAATACCTCCCGAATCCTATGGGGCCAATTGCAAATATCCAGAAACATGCTAAGATAATGTTTGTCGTGCAATAAAATTCTATTCTATTCAGCATCAGGCTATATAATAAAAGTACAATCCAATACCTTTAAGAAAAATCACAACATAAAATGTAAGGAGGAAATATGTCTGACAAATTGGAGAAAATTTCAGATTGTATTAAGACCGGCAACAGCGATGACATTGCCAAGCTCACCCAGGAAGCCGTAGATGAAGGGGTTTCCATCAGCGATATTATGCAGAAGGGCTTATTTGCCGGAATGGATGTAGTTGGGGAACGATTCAAGAGGAACGATATGTTTATTCCGGAAGTCCTCCGTTCAGCCAAGGCAATGCATGCCTCAATGGATGTCCTGCGCCCCCTCATGACTGAATCCGACACCTCCAGCACCCTTGGAACAGTGGTAATGGCCACGGTTCAGGGAGACCTTCACGATATAGGTAAAAATCTGGTAGGAATGATGCTCGAAGGTGCGGGCTTCAACGTTATCGATATGGGCATCGACAGAACCACCGAAGATATCGTCGCGGAAGTCAAGAAAAGCAAGGCCAGCCTCCTGGGTTTATCCGCCCTCCTCACCACTACCATGCCCAAGATGGAAGAAGTTATAGAAGCCCTGAAAGCTGAAGGTCTCAGGGACCAGGTCAAGGTAATGATCGGTGGCGCCCCAGTGACGGAGGATTTCAAAAATGAGATAGGCGCCGATATCTATGCCCCCAACGCTTCCATTGCCTCCGAACTGACGGTCAAGGCGGTTAAAGGGTAAAATTACCCTTCATGTACTGTCCTTCCGGCTCTTAAATTACCGTCTTAACACCGGAACCGTTAACGGATTAACGGAAACAATGGTGGTGTTATCCTGCCCCTGACAGGAAAATCAGCAAACAGGAGTATTCCTTATGAGAATAAATCAGACTATTAATAGTACACCCAATTTCCAGGTCTTGTCTGAAGACCAGATTGAGAGGATCTATTTTGCCGCTCTTGATGTCCTGGAAAAGACGGGCGCCCGCTTCCACAATGCGGAAGCCCTGGAAATGCTCAAAAACAGTGACGCGGTTGTGACAGACGGAAACCTGGTGCGCTTTCCCGCCTCCCTGGTGGAGATGGCCATCAAATCTCATCCTAGCAAAATTACTGTCACCGGCCGCACCGGCAAGCATACCATCAAACTCCAGAAGGACGAAGTAACCTTTGGGACCGGCTCCGATATGCCTTTTGCCTATGACAAAGATACCGGAAAACGGAGAAAGACAACCTATCAGGATGTAAAAAATGCCGGGACCATAGTGGACTTTCTCCCCAACTTCGACTTCTTCATGTCCCATGGCATTGTCCAGGACGTCGCCAACGAGCAGGCCTATGACCGGCATCAGTACCTGGCCATGCTGGAATCCTGCACCAAACCGTACATCGTGACAGCGGTGGACGGAGACGGCCTGAACGATCTCTACAGAATGACGACCTTATTCCGAAGCGAGGATGAGCTGCGTCTGGCCCCTATGTTCATCGTCTATAACGAACCGTCGTCTCCGCTGACCAACTCTGAGCCGGCTATAGAAAAACTTCTCTACTGTGCCGAAAAATCCATCCCCTGCATGTACACTCCCTGTCCCAGCGGCGGCGCGACAGCCCCTGCCACCCCCGCAGGACTTCTGGTCCAGACCCTGGCCGAATGTCTCATGGGGTCGGTTCTCAGTTACCTCAAGAAGCCGGGCATGCCCTTTATCGTAGGGGGAGTTATCACCATCCTGGATATGGCCACGACTGCCTATTCCTACGGAGCCCCTGAGCTTTCTCTCTGTCAGGCGGGATTTACGGATATTGCCAAATGGCTTAACATTCCCATGTTTTCCACTGGTGGCTGTTCCGATTCCAAGGCCCTGGACGAGCAGGCTGCCATAGAAATGTCGACGAATCTCTATTATGCCTTCCTTTCCGGCGCCAACCTGGTGCATGATGTGGGGTATATGGATTCAGGCCTGACCGCCTCCCTGGATTCCCTCATCCTTTGTGACGAGATCATCGGCATGATCAAGCAGATCGGCAAGGGCATCAATACTGAAGAAGAATATATGGCTCTCCAGCTCATCGACAAGATTGGCCCTGGGGGAGAATATCTGACTTCCGACCACACTCTGCAGCATTACAAGGAATGGTTCCATCCCAAACTGCAGGATCGATCCGACTATGACACCTGGGAAAGGGAGGGGAAAAAGCTCATGATCGACCGGATCAAGGAGGAGAGAGAACGCATCCTCAAGGAGTACATTCCCGACCCCATCGACGACAAGGTGCACAAAGAGTTGAAGAAGATTATTGAAGAGGCGGAAATACGCCTGTCCAAATAGTCGGAACGGACGGAAAAGGGGATTGAATTCTCACCGTCTGCATACAGAAAAAGGCGTTTAAGCATTTCGCGATGTACCTGGAATAACGGTACTGTAAATAGAAGGAGGATATTCATGAACATTAGGACAAACATGTCGGTAAACAGGAGTCCTAAATTTTCCTTCCTCTCCGAGGATCAGCTGGAAGAAATGTACCACGGAGTCTTGAAGGTTTTAAATGATACGGGTGCCAATGTCCATCATGAAGAGGCCCGGGATGTATTCAAAAAGCACGGCTGCAGGATCGACGGCAAAAGAGTCCGCATCCCCCCTCACCTGGTGAGACAGGCTTTGCAGTCTCTGCCCCTGATGACCACGATCTACGACTGGGAAGGAAATGAAAAAATATACGTAGAAAAAAACAGGAGCTATTTTGGTCCAGGTCCCACCCTGCTCTATTACAGGGACCCTTATACGTTGGAGCGGAGAAAGTGCCTCCGCAAGGATGCCACAACTACAGCCCGGGTCTGCGACGCCCTGCCCAACATCGGTTTCGTTGAAGGGCTGGTAACGATAAGCGATGTACCCCGAGGCACTGATGACGTGGTTGAGTTTGCCGACATGATTCAGAATACCACCACCCCGATAATGGCATGGTCATACCAGCGCGGGGGCGCAAAGGACATCCACCGCATCGGCTGTATCATGGCTGGCGGCGAGGAAGCCTTCCGGAATAAGCCTAACTACATCCTCTACAGCGAACCCATTTCGCCCCTGGTCAGTGACTTCCACGCTCTTGACAAGGTCATGTACTGTGCTGAGCACGGCATTCCCCAGGATTACAGTCCATGCGCCATCGGCGGCGCAACTGCTCCGGCCACCCACGCCGGCCAGATTATTATGGCCATGTCTGAATCACTGGTGGGAGTCATTCTGGCCCAGCTGATCAACCCCGGTACCTGTGTTATCCTGGGCGGCGTGCAGTCCATCCTCGACATGAGTCGGGCCATCTATTCCTACGGGGCTCCCGAGTTGAATGTCCTGAGCGGCGGCCTGACCGAACTCGCCAAATTCCTGGGTCTTCCCATGTTCGGCACAGCAGGCTGTACTGATACCAAAGAAATGGAGATTCAGTCCGGCATCGAGGCAGCTCTGCAGATCCACACCTCCATGCTTACCGGTGTCAATTTTGTTCATGACTGCGGCTATACCGAATCCGGCAAAACCGGGGATATCTTCCAGACCGTCATGGACGATGAGATTATCTCCATGGCCAGAGTGATAGAGCAAGGTATCGAGGTGAGCGATGAGACTCTGGGACTGGATGCAATCAACAACGTAGGGGCATCCGGACATTTCCTTTATGAAGATCACACCATGAAATGGTTCCGAAAGCACTGGCGCCCCACCCTGATGGACCGCAACAATTACGAAGAATGGGTGAAGAATGGTTCCGAAACCATGAAAGACCGGATTATCACGAAAACCCGTGATATTATAGAAAACTACGAAGGGCCCATTAGCAGAGTTCCCAACGATGTCAAAAAAGACATCGAAAAAGTAGTGAAGGATGCGGAAGAAAGGGTTGAGAGAGAAGGTCTTTAAAATTAATTACGAATTACGGATTGAAGGTGTCTTGAAAAATTAGACATCTGGTTCGAGGACAAGGAGCGGTGAAAATAAAAAGCGTAGCATATTAGGCATATGTGAGCTTCTCTTAACCGTACCTTTCAGTACGTTTTGGCAAGGAAGATGACGAATCCCCGCCAATGTCCACGACACAGTAATCTGGCCATGGGGCAGTTTTTCAAGGTTCCCTTAAGAATAAAAGAATGCCCCATTGCCGGATATTCTGTCATTCGAGCTTCCGTAATTCGTAATTCATTATTTTTCCATGGCCACCCGTACCAATCTCACCGAAGAGCAATACGTCCAGTTCTCACTCCTGTCCGAGGGCCAGAAAAGGCTTATCCACAGCGAGCTGTTGGAGATCCTGCAGTATACCGGGGCCAATATTCATCATGAAGAAGCCCGTCAACTCCTGGCCGACCATGGCTGCCCGGTAAAAGACCACAGGGTTTTCTTCCCCTCCCAGCTGGTACGGTGGGCTGTGCACAACATCCCTCCGGTAACCACCATTCATCACTGGGATGACAGAAGCACTGAAACTCTCAGGATAGAACAGGACAGGACCTATTTTGGTCCTGGCCCCACCTGCCCCTGGTTCATAGATCCTGAAACGGGAGAAAGACGCCGATACCTGCAGAAAGATGCCGCCACTGTGGCCCGAGTCTGCGACGCTTTGCCCGAGATGGGGTTTGTCATGTCCCTCGGCACCATAAGTGATGTTCCCCAGGGGCTGTCGGATATCTATGAATTTGCCGAAATGATTCAAAACACCTCCAAGCCGGTTATCGCCTGGTCCTATTCTCTGGAACACTGCCGGGACATTCACAACATAGCCAGCATAATTGCCGGCGGGGAAGAGGAACTCCGTCACCGTCCTGTTTATATCCTCTATAATGAACCGATCTCGCCTCTGAGCATGGATCGCCAGGCCGTCGACAAGTTGATGTGGTGCGCTCGAATGGGGGTCCCTCAAATCTTTGCTCCGGCCAACACCGCCGGAGCAACAGTCCCGGCCACCCACGCCGCCCATATCGTAGTCAGCCTGGCCGAAGCTCTGATCGGTGTCGTTCTGGCCCAGCTGACCAAGCCGGGCTCCTGCATTGTCATAGGGGGAACTCAGTCCATCATGGACATGAAGGCAATGACCTTCTGCTATGGTGCGCCGGAATTAAGTGTCTTAAGTGCAGGAATCTCGGAGATGGCCGAGTACATGGGACTGCCATCCTTTATAGCCGGGGGGTGCAGCGACTCAAAAACGGTCGATCTGCAGAGCGCCATCGAAGCAAACATTTCTCTGCAATCCTCCCTGCTTACTTCCGGCAACCTGGTTCATGACCTGGGTTTCCTGGCCTCCGGCATGACCGGCTCCCTTACCCAGCTGGTTATGGCAGATGAGATTCTGGCCATGAGCCGGCATATCGTTCAGGGAATTGAGGTGACTGAAGAAGCCATGGCAACCGATGAAATAACGAGAGCGGGGCCTTCCGGCAGCCATCTGAACTCGGCCCACACCAGAAATCGGTCCAGGGGGCACTTCCGTCCCCGTTTTATGGACCGCAACAGTCACGAGCACTGGTTTGAAAACGGCCAGGTCACCATGAAACAGAGGATAGAGGAATATACCAGGTCCCTGATTAAGGAGCACAAGGGCCCAAAAAACAGAATTTCCGACCAGGAAAAAATGGAAATCGACTTGATCCTTGAAGCCGCCCGGGAATATGGCAGGTCAAGCAAGGAGATGGATATGAAGAGATATCAGACGTAAAGGTTAAGACGTTATGGCCCACGAGTACATAGTTTCGGCAGTAAGCGATAACAGGCCTGGAGTGGTATCGGCGATATCAGAGGTTATCTACAAATGCGGCTGCAATATAGCCGATTCCAGCATGACCCTGCTGGGGAATCATTTCTCCCTGAAATGCTTGATAAAAAATGAAACCGATGAAGATGTCCTTTCCGACCTCACCCAGACGTTCCGGGAACTGGAGGCTGGCAGTGATTTAAAAATCCATATCTTTCCGGTTACCCCAAGTGCTGATACCGTAAACCCGATCCAGGAAACCGGACCTCCTCTCTACGAAATCAAGATCAGAGGAGCGGATCAGGAAGGTATAATCTACAAGACGTCCAAGCTACTGGCCTCACGCAACATCAATATTATAGAGCTGAATACCGAACTCTACGAAAGTGCCAAACTGGACTATCATCTTTTCTCCATGCGTCTGATTGTCGAAAAGCCGAAGGAGTTGACGGAAGAAAAACTCCGGCAGCTTCTCGAAGTGCTGGCTGACGATATAGAGGAGACGGTCAGCATGAGCCGGTTTTACTATTGCACCTGAGGTCTGTTATCAATTCAGGTGGTATGTAGCTGAATCCCGACGATACTTTCAGCTAGATCGAGTCCAGGGAGATGATCGAGGTTGAATAAAAATTCTTTTCTTGATTTCGATTTCGATTTCAACAGCATAGATTGGATGAAAACTGAGGACACCGAAACTCGAACATGTTCAAAATAACGATTAAAAATCTCGGCCAGACCGTGGAAGGTGTCGAAGGGGAATCCATACGCGACACCCTGACCCGCCACGATATAGAGATCAACACACCGTGCAATGGACTTGGTAAATGCGGCCAGTGCGGGGTCTGGGTAGACGAGCCTGGGAATTTTCCGGAAACGCCACATGAAAACATCTCCAGAAAAAAAAGTGAACAGGGTCTGCGGCTGGCCTGTCAGCTCTTTCCCGAGACTGATCTCTCCATTCTGATTCCGGAACACATTCTGGGCGGCGACAAAGCGGGAGACCGCATTCTGGTCGGAGATGCATTGAAGTTCTCGGGAATCAACAGCGCAGTCCAGGTATATGAAACCGCCGACAACTGGTGGTTGCAGTATGACGGTGAATCCGCTCCGCAGCGGCTGAAACAGTGGGCGACTTCCTTTATCCCCAAAGGTGTGGCCATTGACCTTGGAACCACTACAGTTGTCGTCACTCTGCTGTCCCTGAAGACCGGTGAAGAACTGGCCACCGTCTCCCGTCTCAACCCCCAGATCCGCTATGGCCACGACATTATGACCCGAATTCATCACGGCTCTACTGAAGAGGGACTGGAGGAACTCAAGGAAGCCGTCAGAAAGGGACTTGACCAGTTGATCGAGCAGGCCTGCAAGGACACCAAATCCAACTCCCTCGAAATTCTGGACATTGCAATCGGCGGGAATACCACCATGCTGCAGCTTGTAGCCGGCATCAGCCCTTATCCCCTCGGGAGAGTACCCTTTACCGTGGACCTGGAAGGGGGGAGAAGCTATCCCGTTGCAGACTTCGGATTCCAGGTCAATCCCGCTGCCAGGGTCTATATTCCTCCAGTTCTCCATGCCTTCATAGGAACGGACATCAGTGCCGGACTGATCATGAACAAATCCTTCTTTGACAACGCCAAGGCCGTGCACTATATAGATGTGGGCACCAACGGTGAACAGGCCCTGAACATCAAAGGCAGGAGGCTTTTCTGCTCGACTGCCGCCGGTCCGGCTTTCGAAGGAATGGGGATATCCTGCGGGATGAGGGCGGCCATAGGCGCAATCGAGGTCGTGAAGACGGACGGTTACGATCTGGAAATGATCACCATAGGCGATACACCAATAAAGGGAGTATGCGGCAGCGGCCTTCTCGATCTCATAGCCGCCCTGCTGCGCCTCGGAATCATTGATTACAGCGGCCGGCTCCAGCCTTCGGAAAAACTCACGGGAATCGCCCCTTCTGTGGCTTCCAGACTGGAGACAATCGATGATCAGCCTGCTTTCCGCCTGAACCAGGATATCTATCTGACCCAGAAAGACATCAGGCAGCTGCAACTTGCCAAGGGTGCAGTCAGAGCGGCGATTGAACTCATTCTTGAAGAGGCGGAAAGCAGTCCCTCGGATCTGGACGAGTTCATTATTGCCGGGGGCTTCGGGGCATCCCTTGATCCGGAAAGCCTGGAGATCATAGGACTCATTCCTCCGGGCCTCAAGAACAAAATCAAATTTGCCGGCAACGCCTCCAGAAGCGGCTGTGCCCGCCTCCTGACCGGTGTGGAGGAACGCCGTTTTCTGGAAAGCGGTTTGGTGAATGTGGAGCATCTATCTATAGAGCAAGATCCTGATTTCATGGATAAATTTGCCACATCCATGGAATTTCCCGAACATTAAGCGGCAAAATAAGTCTTTTTCTGCCCATTCGGCTTTCCACAGGAAGTGGGGAAGAAGTTCCACAATTCATGCTTCCATATACTATACTGCAAAATAAGGAGAGTATCCCATTCCAAGTTAATAGCATTAATTCTAATTCTCAATTAAAATACAAGGAGGAGATATGTTCATCGTTGGAGAACTGATAAATTCAAGTCGTAAAAAGATAGGTGAAGCGATCAAGGCCCAGGATGCCGATTACATCAAACAGGTGGCCCGTGATCAACATGAAAATGGAGCCGACTATATTGACATCAATGCCGGCATTTTCGTGGGGGATGAAGATAAATACATGGCCTGGCTCATGGACCAGGTCCAGACTGAAATTGACGCCCCCTGTTGCATAGACAGTCCCGACCCTAAAGTGGTCGAATCGGCCATGGCCAAGCATAAGGGAATTCCCATGATCAACTCGATATCGCTGGAAAAGGAGCGCTATGACAACCTCCTGCCCATTGTTACCGGAAATGAGTGCAAAGTGGTGGCTCTGTGCATGAGTGATGAAGGAATGCCGGAATCGGCGGATGACCGGGTAGCCATCGCTGAAAAGCTGGTCAACGATCTGGTCCAGAAGGGAGTGGATATAAAGAACATTTATGTAGATCCACTGGTTCAACCCGTTTCGACCAACGACAAGTACGGAGTGGAATTTTTCAACGCCATAGAAAGAATCATGACCGGCATGCCCGGGGTCCACACTATCTGCGGAGCTTCCAATATTTCCTTTGGCCTGCCCAAACGGCCTCTTCTCAACCGTTCATTCATGACTATGGCCGTTCTCAAGGGACTGGACGGCGCCATCACCAATCCCCTGGACAACAGGATGATGGCCACAATAGTTACCGCTGAAGCTCTGGCCGGTAAAGATTCGTTCTGCATGAACTTTCTGGAGGCTTATCGAGCCGGCAAGCTTGAAGAATGAAGTTACGGTCATACCCCGCAGGTACGTTGAGGTGAACATCGGACCGGCAGATCGCGAACAGGCACACAAAGAAAAATAATGGAGTGCAGAGTATGAGTGCTGAAGAATACAAAGAGGTTATAGATACCGCCAAGAGCTATTATGACAGCCATGACGCCCACACTTTCTATCACATGATCTGGGGAGGGGAGGAACACCACCTGGGAATCTACCGGACCCCGGAAGATTCGGTATTGGAGGCCAGCCGCAGGATCATCGGCCACATGGCCAGTTTTACCGCTCAACTTGATGAAACAACCAAACTTCTGGACCTGGGTTCAGGGATGGGTGGGACATCCCGCTACCTTGCCAAGACTTTCCGGTGCCAGGTCACCGGCCTTAATTTGAGTGAGGTGGAGAACGAACGGCATCGGAAAAAAAACCGGGAACAGGGATTGGATAAGCTTATCGAGGTTGTGGATGGCAATTTCGAGGATGTGCCTTTTCCCGATGAAAGCTTCGACATTGTCTGGTCCCAGGACTCCTTCCTGCACAGTCCCAACCGGAAAAAAGTTCTTGCCGAAGCTCACCGGGTTCTCAAAAGAGGTGGGGAGCTGATCTTCACTGATCCCATGCAGACGGAAGACGCCTACACCGAGTTTATTCAGCCCATTTTAAAAAGGATACATCTGGCCAATCTCGCCACCCCTGCTTTCTATCAGGGGGCCGCCAGAGAGATAGGCTTTGAATATGGAGGCTATGAAAACCTGGCCCAACAGCTTACCAACCATTACGCCAAAATTCTGGAAGATACCAGATCCAGAGAAGATGAGCTGAAAGGCAACGGTGTAAGCCAGGAGTACCTGGACCACATGAAGGAGGGGCTTCATAACTGGGTGGTAGGCGGTAAATACGGTCACCTGACCTGGGCTGTCTTCTGTTTTCGGAAACCGTGACACTGGCCCTGAAAAATGAGCAGAAGCGCAATGCCACACTCTCTTCCAGTTGCGAACACTTTTTGAATCATGAACAAGGCTGCTGACGACCTCAATCTGGAGAGGCTGGCTGCCATCCAGAAAATGGCCAAAGCCGGCTACTGGGAAATTGACCTTGAATCAGGTGATTTCCGCTGGTCGGAAGGCGCATGTTCCATTTTCGGTCTGGACCCGGTTGAACAGAAACCATGTCTCAACGATTTTCTTGAACGGGTCCATTTCGATGACCGGGATTGGGTGAAAGAAATGCATGACCGGCAAGCCCGGAATCCAGAGCCTTTTGAAATAAGCTATACCGTGCTTATGCCGGACAATACCAGGAAAGCCGTCCTTGAAGTAAATGCCGTCAGTACGGACAATCGGGGAAAACCGACCCTCTGCCGCTTCCTGCTCCAGGATATCACGATCCGCAAAGAGGCTCAGCAGCAGGCAGATATCACTTATGAATCATGGAAACAGCTCATCGATGCCATCGATGACTATATCCTCATTCTCGATACCGATATGAGGATTGTCAGCACCAACCGGGCAATCCGGGAGCTTCTGGGCAAAAATTTCGACGACTTAGTTGGCAGGTCGTGCCATGAGGTATTCTACGGCTCTTCCCTCGACTGCCCATCCGTTTTCTGTCCGGTTAAGGAAGCGGCTGCCCGGAAAGAGAGCCGGAGCCGGGAAATCAGCAATGATTACCTTCAGA
>JBEPXR010000052.1:0-11371 GCA_041641775.1 Desulfobia sp.
CCTAAATTTTCTGGTTTTCATTGCTTTCGCCGGTCGGCAGGCCATAGAGCCGCCGGCACTCCCCCTGCTTAATTCCAGTCCTCTTCTCACAAGGGATCTTCCTCCTACCTCTCTCTTATCGCTTGTTCCGACTGTACATAATTCAGTTCAGCGTTTTCAGGTTGTGCACCTGAGGCTGATTTATATCTGGAAGCGCAGAGCGGAACTGATAACTATAAACTGTTTATCAATAGAAGGGAATACTGTGAATTATATTCAGGTTTTATTCATTATAGCGGCGCTTGCTCTTGGTTTTCTTTGTGGGCTTTATATACGTAAGCGCTTTGTGGAATCCAAGGAAGAAAGTTACGAGGAACAGGGTAGAAAGCTGATCGAAAAGGCCCTGGAAGAATCAGAGAAGATTAAAAAGGAAGCGAATCTCCAGGCCAAGGATGAAAATCTGAGAATCAGGAAAGAAGCCGACGAGGAGATTAAGGAACGAAAGAAAACGATCAATCTCGAAGAAAAGCGGCTGAGTCAGAAATCGGAACAGATAGATAGAAAAATAGAACTTCTGGACGAACGTGAGAGAGAATTGCGGGAAAAGGAAAAAAAGCTGACCGCCGATGAAGATAAAAACAGGGAGAGAAGAAAGGAAATTGATGAACTCATCGAACAGCAGAGGTCCAAACTGGAGAAAATAGCCCAGATCAGCAGGGAAGAGGCCAAGAAGCTCCTGACTGAAAGCATAGAAAGCGAGGCCAGGATGGAAGCTGCCAAAAACGTGATTCGAATTGAAAATGAGATGAAAATGAAGGCAGACAAAAAGGCCAAGAATATCCTTGCCCTGGCTATCTCCAAATATGCCGGAGAATATGTTGCTGAAAAGACCGTCTCGGTGGTTCCCCTCCCCTCAGAAGAGATGAAGGGGAGGATTATCGGCAGGGAAGGGCGGAATATCAGGGCAATAGAGGCCGCAACCGGGATTGATATCATTATTGACGATACTCCGGAAGCAGTTATTCTTTCCGGTTTCAATCCCATACGGAGGGAAGTGGCCCGGCAGTCGCTCGAACGGCTGATCAGTGACGGCAGAATCCACCCGGCCAGAATCGAGGAGATTGTCAACAAAGTCGACAGCGAGCTTGAGACCTCCATGCAGGAGGCAGGAGAACAGGCGACTTTCGATGTCGGTGCCCACGGCGTCCATCCCGAACTGGTCAAGCTCCTTGGCCGTTTAAAGTACAGAACCAGTTACGGTCAGAATGTCCTGCAGCATTCCCTGGAAGTAGCTTTCCTCTGCGGGGTCATGGCTTCCGAGCTTGGAATCAATGTCAAGCAGGCCAAGCGGGCCGGCTTGCTGCACGATTTGGGGAAAGCGGTGGATCATGAAGTGGAAGGAGCCCATGCCACTATAGGGGCTGATCTGGCCAAGAAATATGGAGAAAGTCCCGAAGTAGTCCATGCTCTGGCTGCCCATCATGAAGACGTGGCTCCTGAAAGTCTTCTGGATATTCTGCTGCAGTCCGCGGACGCCCTTTCAGGCGCCCGACCCGGTGCCCGAAAGGAAATGCTGGAGAGTTACGTCAAGCGTCTGGAAGAGCTGGAAAAAATAGCCTGTTCCTTCAAAGGGGTTGAGAAGTCCTATGCCATACAGGCCGGACGGGAAATACGTATTGTGGTCAACAGCAGTGACGTCTCCGATGCCGAGGCGACTGTGATGTCCCAGGACATTGCCAAACAGATAGAAGAAAATCTGACCTATCCCGGGCAGATCAGGGTAACGGTAATCAGGGAAACCCGGGCCGTGGATTATGCGAAATGATACTGTTGGTTGTTAGTGGTTGGTTGTTCAGGATCATATGGATGAGACCAGAGTAATGTATTTTATCTTCAGGAAATTTAACGATAAGTAGATAATGGGATGCAGCGTGACCAGCCATTTGCCAGTCCGAGCAAACGGCACCTGGTATTGATTAACATCTGGTATAACCACCAACAACGAACCACCAACCACCAGCCACAAACCATCAACTAATGTAATATGACCGAAATAGACGAACAGCTTGAGATTATCGCACGGGGAACGGTTGATCTTATCTCCCGTGAAGATATGCGGAGAAAGCTCGAAAAATCGCACAAGACCGGAGTTCCGCTGAAAATAAAAGCTGGATTTGATCCCACCGCCCCCGACCTTCACCTTGGGCATACGGTACTTATTCAGAAACTCAAGCATTTTCAGGACCTCGGACATACTGTTTCTTTCCTGATCGGTGATTTCACAGGAATGATCGGTGATCCCACCGGAAAGTCGGAAACCAGGAAGGCTCTTACTGAAGAGGATGTAGCCAGAAACGCGGAAACCTACAGGGAGCAGATATTCAAGATCCTTGACCCTGAAAAAACAGAAATCGTCTTCAACAGTCACTGGCTGGGGGGCTTGAATCCCTACGAGTTCATCAAGCTGGCCTCCAATCTCACCGTAGCACGAATGCTGGAAAGGGAGGACTTCAGGGAGAGATTCGACAGTCACAGGCCGATCAGTATTCACGAATTTCTTTATCCCCTTTTACAGGGGTATGATTCCGTGGCAATGAAAGCCGACGTCGAACTCGGTGGAACAGATCAAAGATTCAATCTCCTCATGGGTCGCGATCTGCAGCGCGTATGGGGGCAGGAGCCCCAGGCCGTGATAACCATGCCGCTTCTCGAAGGGCTCGACGGTGTCAACAAGATGAGTAAATCCCTGGGGAACTATATAGGCATCACCGAGAAAGCAGATGATATTTACGGCAAGGTCCTTTCGGTCTCGGACGATTTGATGTGGCGGTATTATGAACTGCTGAGCGATCTTACCCTTGAGCAGGTCAACGGGCTAAAACAGGAAATGGATGATGGCAGAGTTCATCCTAAAGAGGTAAAAAAACAGCTCGCCAGAGAGTTTACGGCCCGATTTCACGATGAAGATGCCGCCCTTAAAGCGGAGATGAATTTTGAAAAGGTTTTCAAAAACCATGACCTGCCTGATGATATGCCCGAAAAAAGTATCCGGGTGGAGGAAGATACCATCTGGCTTCCCAGGCTTCTTGTCGCCGCGGGCATGGTAAAGGGAACCTCTGAAGCCAGAAGGTTGATAAAACAGAATGCCGTTTCCCTGGAAGGCAAAAAAGTAGATAACATAGAGCATCAGGTGAAAACCGAAGGGGAGATCACCTTGAAAGTAGGGAAACAGCGTTTCTGCAGAGTACGGTTCGAGTGAATCGAAACAGCTTGGTGAGCCTCTGACTTTGATCCGTTCCTGCTGAATTTTTTAATTATCCATGGAATAAAAGTATGTTATAAGGTACTATAGGCCAGATATAAAATATAAAATACGAAGCCCAGTAATCGAGCATGAGGAGTCCGGAAACATGGAACAAGGAACAAAACCAAGCTGTAGGAAGGGAGCCGCACATCTGAAGTGGAAAAGTGTTTTGGTAGCTTTAGCCGGGATGGCAATGTGTTGTGCATCGGCTCAGGTTATGGCCCAGGAAGATGCCGTTTCCTTGAGTCAGGACGACTGCCAGAAGTGCCATGACAACGCCCCCAAGGACATCGAGGCCAGGGGCGGCAAACATAAGACCGCGGTTGGCTGTATGGATTGCCATCAAGGTCATCCTCCGAAGAACCAGGATATTATCCCTGAGTGCAGCATGTGTCACATGGGCAAGGAGCATTTTGAGCTGGACGATTGCCTCCGCTGTCATTCAAATCCCCATGCCCCCCTCGATCTCCAGCTGGCCGGAGGCATCACGGATCCCTGCCTCACATGCCATACCAGACAGCGTGAACAGCTTGAAGAACATGAAAGTTCTCATACCGGCCTGGATTGCACCTCCTGTCACAGCAAGCATGGCCTGATACCCGAATGTATTCAGTGCCACGAACCCCATTCCGATAAGATGGGGCAGGAAGACTGCGGCAGATGCCACCAGGCCCATATGCCTCTGGTTGTCACCTACAGCGAAGACATTGCGAACATTCACTGCGCCGCCTGTCATGATGACGCTTATGAACTCCTCAAGAACAGTCCCACCAAACACGGCGATTTGAACTGTGCCACCTGCCACCAGGCCAAGCATAAGATGGTGCCGAAGTGCCAGGACTGTCATGGCGAGCCACATCCTGAGAGTATTCTCTCAAAATTTGAAACCTGTGGAGACTGCCACGGAATCGCCCATGATCTCAACAGCGGCAGGAACAGCTGAAAGTCCGGGGCCGGAAAGAAGTTGCTTGGACAAGAGGTAACAGTTAGACAGGAGGCCGGGTCAGTGAAATGGGCCGGCCTCCTGTGAATAAGTCAGACTGGTTTTTAATGCGAACAGAGCGAGGGGTGTTTTATATGAAACGATACATTGCCATAACATCGATTACAGCTTTTGCCGTAATAAGCGCCTTATCAGCGTGTGTTGGGAAAAATTCAACGCAGGAGCAGAAAGGGGAAACAGCCTCCTCTCAGAAGCAGATGCAGGCACAGCAGGAAAGCACGATGACCATGACGGATAAGAATGCGCCGGAGGATCCGTATGCCGTCACCCCCGAACCTTTAACGGTAGCGGAATGTGGACAGTGCCATCCCCAGGTTTTCAAACAGATTAAAAACAACGGCGGTAAACATCGTTTTGTCTGCCTGAATTGCCATGAACAGCTGCATGCCTATAATCCGACCGAGAATAACTGGGATGAGATTATGCCTAAATGCAGCAGCTGCCATACTCTTCCCCACGGGGAGCAGTTCAGCAGCTGCCTGGATTGCCACCAGAATCCGCATACTCCTCTGGAAGTCCCCATGGCAAACATTTCATCTGCCTGCGGCGCCTGTCACCAGAACCCCAAAGGACAGTTGAACGAATATCCTTCCATGCATACGCAGCTCGAGTGCGGCACCTGTCACTATACCCATGGTGAAATACCCAGCTGTTTCGATTGCCATACTCCCCACGTTGAAAATCAGGAGTTGACTGCCTGCAAGAGTTGTCACCCGGTGCATAAGCCCCTGCAGATAGCCTATGACGGCAGCGCGCAATGGAACAGCACCTGCTCCGACTGCCACAACCAGGTATACCAGACCTGGGAAAACACCAGCAGCAAACACGGACAGGTAAACTGTGGTCAGTGTCACACCAGCCATGGTGCCATACCGCAATGCCAGATGTGTCATGGTTCGCCCCATGATCCGAATATGTTAAAGAAGTTCCCCAAATGCCTCGAGTGCCACATTGACCCGCACAATCTGCCGGTCAAGGGCTAACAGGATTGGAATACAAGGTGATGTTTACACCGTGACTCATGTTGAAAATGAACTGAGAGCATTATATCGAAGTGCCGGACGCATGGTCCGCTCCAATGAGGTGAACGTCCTGCTGGAATGGCTGGTAGAAGACGTGGTCAATAACACCGGGTTGGAGCGGGCCATTGTACTCTGGTTGAACAAGTCGACCTGCTCACTGGAATCGCGGGTTGACTACGGCTTTCAGGAAAATAAAGGACCGGTATACAATGCGGTGACATTCGATCAGGCAGGTGATCTTCTCCGTAAAGTGTACATGGACAGAGAGCCCTTGCTCGTCCGCGATCTCGACAAGATGGGGTCAGGGAGAGAGGATACCGGATGCCTGATGTTCAAGGATGTCGAAGCGGGAGACTTCCCCAATAACAGACGTCCCCCCATCAATCTCTGTATACCGGAATCCTGTTTTGATCCGGAATCCGCTGATAAATATCTTCCTTTCAAGCAGCACTCCCCCATCCAGCTGAACATCAATGACGAGGTTATCAAAAAGGTCCTGGGTGAGGTGCCCGACTTCCTCATCATCCCTCTTTATGATGAAAAGCATTTTTATGGATATGTTGTTACAGATCAGATCAGGTCCCGCAAGGAGATCAGATATAACGATATACGGCTCGCCAATGCGGTCGTCAATCATGCCGCTTATGCCGTAGGCCGGGCTCTGCAGCAGAAAGGCATGATCCGCAAGATCGGTGAGCAGCTTGAGGATATCGCCAGGCTTGAAAGTTTCTATGAAAGTATAATAGGCAATCTTCGAAGCGGCCTGATTACTGTCGATAACTATAAGAAGATTAACGAGGTCAATCAGGCTGCCGAGGTTATTCTGGGATACGAGAGAAACGAGTTATTGGGCCACTCCATGGATGAAATCTTTCTGGATGAGGAAGACGGCCTCTGTCCCTTTGCCGAAGATGTTGACCGGATAGAATCCTCAATGGGTCTTCTGGGGGAGAGACAGATGGTCAAAAAGAGCGGCGAATCCTTCCCCTCCGAAGTCTGTTTCTCCGTTATTACAGACCGTATGGACGATATAATCGGTCTGAGCTGTATTTTCAGGGATATCAGTCAAAGGAAAGCCCTGGAACAGCACATGTCCAGGATGGACAAACTGGCCTCCCTGGGTGAACTTTCCGCCGGTCTCGCCCATGAGATCAAAAATCCTCTTGCCGGTATAGCCGGGGCGCTTCAGGTTTTATCGGGCTATTATAAACAGAACAGCACCCATTCCTATATCTTCAGAGAGGTCCAGGAACAGGTCAAGAGACTTGATAATCTGGTGAACAGCCTTCTGCTTTTCGCCCGTCCCCAGAAGGTTAATATGGGCCGGGTTGATCTGCACGAAATCCTGGAACGCTCCCTTTTCCTGGCCGAACGGCAGATCAAGGATAACAGGATTCACATAGAGAGGGACAAGGCGGCTGAATCCCATGTTATTGAGGGAGATGAGTCCCAATTGCAGCAGGTCTTTCTCAATATCATTCTCAACAGTATCGATGCCATGCCTGAGGGTGGTTCTCTCAGTATCGGGATGCGGTCGGTTGATCAGAGTGATCCGGTGACTATCAAGGCTCTTCCTTCCTTGAAAACGAATAAAAACCGCAACGGCAGCGAAGTTTGGGTTTCTTTTGCCGATACAGGGGTCGGAATCGAGCCCGGTCTGCTGGATAAGATTTTTAATCCTTTTCACACCAGCAAGAGCAAGGGCACCGGCTTGGGGCTTTCCATATCACAGAGGATAATGGAGGAGCACGGCGGTACCATCGATGCCGAGAGCACCCCGGGAGAGGGTTCGGTATTTACGATCCGCTTTTTTCAGGCTGCGCAGCCTGCCTGAAAAGAAACGGTTATCTTGTATCGTGGAACAGCCGGTATGATCAGTCAGCTCTTTTTTGATCTCACCGAATGGTGGAAGCCTGTTGTTCAGGAAAACTGAAATGGTAATTGAGCTCCAATTCGAAATCGAAATCGAAATGAAACATGTTGTCAGGCGTAGAAGATCACCCCTGTGAGCGATAGGAACGGCCTGGCACCTGGAAATCTCTTTGTATCGCCCGCAGGGGTGGCCTCCTACGGACAAAAATGGTGCATAAATAACATTCTCTCCTCAAGGATTGGACTCGTTATTAGTGGAATCCATCAGAATCTGAAGAACTGAACTATTTAATTTCAGCTGGTCATTATCCGGATGAACCGGGAGAAACAATCCTGCTGAGACCAAACAACCTGAGCGGTTAAGCCTGACTGCTGGTATATCTGTTTGATCCTTATATAACGATTAACCGCATTGCTTGAGAAATTATGGGAAAACAGTATCGCGTTCTGGTAGTAGACGATGAAAAACTGGTCTGCTGGTCGCTTGGTGAGATGCTCACCGACAACGGTTATCTGGTGGAGACCGCTCTTTCGGGTGAAGAGGCCCGCTCCCGTTTTGGGAGTTTCAACCCTCACATGGTCCTGCTCGACGTGCGTCTGCCCGACGCCAACGGCCTCAATCTGCTTACCGAGTTCAAGGCCAAGAACGAAGACCTTATCGTCCTGATGATTACCGCCCATGCCGATGCCAACTCCGCCGTCAGTGCCCTGAAAGAGGGGGCTGCCGATTACATAGGCAAGCCGTTCAATATCGACAGCATCAGATATACGGTTGAGAAGTGTTTCGAGCAGAAAAAGCTCCGGAAGGAAGTGGATTTTCTGCGCCGGGAACAGCGGAAGAAATATGATTATGACAACCTCATCGGCAATTCCTGGAAGATGATCGATGTCTTCAAGATGATCAAAATCTGTGCTGAAACCGATGCCAAAATAGTCCTGGTTTTAGGTGAATCGGGAACGGGCAAGCAGCTGGTTTCCCACGCCATACACCACCATTCCGCCCGTTCGGATGCCCCGTTTATAGAAACCAACTGTGCTGCCATTCCCGAAAACCTCCTGGAAAATGAGCTCTTTGGCCATGAGAAGGGGGCGTTCACCGATGCCAGCGCTTCCCACCAGGGAATATTTGAAGCGGCGGAAGGGGGCACTGTCTTTCTGGATGAGATAGGGGATATGCCCCTGGCCATGCAGGCCAAAATTCTGAAAGTCATCGATTCCAATACCTTCCGGAAGCTGGGCGGCAAACAGGATATCGACGTTGACGTCAGGATCATTACCGCCACCAACCAGAACCTGCAGAAACTGGTGAAGGAGAGTGGGTTCCGCCAGGACCTTTTCTACCGGCTCAATGTCATGTCCATCGTGGTTCCGCCCCTGCGGGAGAGGAAGGAGGATATCCCGCCTCTGGCCAACTACTTTATCGAGCGCCTCAACCAGGAGTACGGCAAATCGATCAAAGGAATATCTCCAGAAGCCGAGCAGTGTCTGATCAATTATGACTGGCCCGGCAATGTCCGGGAACTCAGGAACGCCCTGGAACGGGCCATTATGCTGGAGCAGGACACCGTCCTTACTCCCCGCTACCTGAGCAAGGATATAACCGGAGCTTCTCCGGCCGCGAAAATCGGGGGAGCCGCCAGTCAGCTTGATACTGCAGGAGATGAGGCTGATTACGAAGTCCGGCTGCCCCCGGGAGGGATATCCCTGGAGGAAGTTGAAAAATCGCTGATCACCCAGGCGCTCGACCGTTACCGGGGCAACCAGACCAAAGCGGCCCGGGCTCTGAAAATCAGCCGGGACACCCTGCGGTACCGGATGAAGAAGTTCAAGCTGGATGAAGGGGAGAAAGAGTAAAAGAGGGGACGATACCTATTTTCTTTAGACCGACGAGCCTGGTTCGATAATTAGACTGATATGGAGAAATAGTGGAATGCTGGAAAAAACTGGATAGAAGTGATCTATATCGCCATCCATCTTCCCATAACTCCACCATTTCGTTATTTCGGTGGCTGTCGAACGGCGGCTCCTGGCAATATCTCATTCCGTTTTTTTTCACCCTCCTCATCACTGCCTTCCCCGCCTGGGCCCGGGACGACATTCCCTCCCTATCTTACCAGGTAGTCCAAACTTACGCTCACAACCCGGAGAACTTCACCCAGGGCCTCTATTTTGAGGACGGTTTTCTCTATGAGGGGACGGGGCTCTACGGTCGCTCCCGGCTTATCAAAGGCACTCTCGAAGGCAGGATCATTGCTTCCAGGAGTCTTTCGGAAAGTGTCTTCGGGGAAGGGCTGACCGTCCGGGGCGAGGAAATAATCCAGCTCACCTGGAAATCGGGGATCGGCATGGTATGGGATAAGGAGAGCCTTGAGCTGCTGCGCCTCTTTCACTATCCCCGCCAGGGCTGGGGCCTGACCCACAATGACCAGTCCCTCATCATGAGCGACGGTTCTGCCAGCCTCTATTCTCTCGATCCCAAGGATTTCAGCCTGAAAAGAAAGATTGCAGTAAAGGCTGGTGAAAAGCCCATTGAAAACCTTAACGAGCTGGAATGGATCAAGGGGAAGATCTGGGCCAATTTCTGGAAGGAGAACCGGATAGCGGTGATCGATCCGGCAACCGGGGGGGTATGCGCCTGGCTTGATCTAAGTGATCTTGCCGCTGAAGCCGCTCCAAAGAGCAAGGGAAGCGTCTTAAACGGTATCGCCTACGACGAGCGGAAAGACCTGGTCCTGGTAACCGGCAAACGCTGGTCCTCGCTTTTCGCTCTTAAGGTGGAGATGCGATAAAAGTATTCTGATTTTGGTTGGTCGTCTTGTTCTCCATTGCTCTTCATTCCAAATTCTCTAC
Organism: Desulfobia sp.; assembly: GCA_041641775.1. Taxonomy (GTDB): domain Bacteria; phylum Desulfobacterota; class Desulfobulbia; order Desulfobulbales; family SURF-16; genus JAWLDV01. The sequence goes on from JBEPXR010000052.1 coordinate 10,031, forward strand.
ATCTGCCAAATCCTGAGAACGATCAGTAAGGCTTTTATTTTTTTACAACGTGACTGATTCCCATTTCGAGCTTTTCACTCTCATTTGTTTAACTGTTATAAGCAAGCTATTCAAGCGGCCTCCCGGGTCTTAATTGTTTGAAGAGTCTCCGTCAACTCCTCACTAACCGTATCCAGGTCGTACGCCTGTTGAAGGTTCATCCAGATCCGCGGACCGGTGCCGAACCATTTGCCTATTCTAAGGGCGCTGTCAGCTGTTATCCCTCTTTTCCCGGCAATAATCTGGGTTATCCTGTTTGCAGGAACTTTGATTTGCCGGGCAAATTCCGCAGCAGTTATTCCCAATTCACTCAGTTCATCTTCTAAAATTTCTCCTGGATGAATCGCCGTGCGAGCCATTGATTCTTCCTCCTTTGCCAAATTATTGTTTATGGTATCACGCAAATCAGGATACGGGCGGGAACCGGGGTCGGTTAATTTTTTTCCCGCGATACCATCTCCAGCCATAAAATAATCTTCAAGGAACCCTTTAGTGATAATCGACAACCTGTACGTTATAAGCATTATTTTCATACCATTCAAAGCATACGCGCCATTGATCATTTATTCTAATGCTGTATTGACCTTTTCGATTACCGGATAGCGCTTTCAAATGATTGCTTGGCAAACATCTCAGAGCTTCAAGGCTGTCAGCTGCATCAAGAATTCTGAGTCTTTTCTCAGCCTGTCTTGAGAAAGGGTGAAAGTCCTTGATCCATTCACCCTTATGAAAAGATTGTGTTTTTTTATCCTTGAAGCTCTTTATCATAATTATAGAATAACATCGAATACGAGGTACGTCAATCGTCTTTCAGGGTGTCAGGCTATTACTGCGTCCGTATGATCGACTATCGCTGCGGAAGCAAATTAGTTTTATGCTATAACCCGCTCACTTTTTAATTGCTTCTTTCAGACTCAGCCGTTGCCGACAGCAAAATGTGGAAAATTTATTTTTTGTATTTTTTCGGTATCCCGGGTTTTCGCAACTCAATTCGACGACCTAGTTTCTCAGAAATCTGACGCTCAAAAAATTTACCGCCGGTCAGCTGTCCCCGTTGAACACGGTTGTGTCCCCTGTGGATGACGTGATGAGGGTGTCGAGTACATTCTGGCATGTCGAGGCATATTTCAATGATATCAAGGAACACTTTTGTAGCCAAAAAATAGATCTGTACCTTTTTTACTTTAAAAGGGGCCGGGGGCCGGTCCTTTTCGTCGTAAAGATTGTGATTGAATAACTGGTTTATTTTTTTTACCCTTAAGTTATCGAATAATAACTGTTCTATTCATTACTTAAGGGAAC
>JBEPXR010000053.1:0-11197 GCA_041641775.1 Desulfobia sp.
AACCTGTTAACAGCAATTTCTTCCATGATATAAGCATAATCGCTCCAAATAACCACGAAGCCGAACAGATGGCGGGAATACAGATTCAAGACGAACAGACCCTTCTACAGGCTGCCGAGATAATTCAGCGAAAAATGAACTGCTCGGCAGTCCTGATTACCAGGGGTGAGGAAGGGATGACTCTCCTGGAGAAAGGGAACGCCCCCCTTTCCATACCCACAGAAGCACGGGAAGTCTACGATGTCACCGGAGCCGGCGATACAGTCATCGCAGCCCTTGCCCTTGGCCTGGCCAGCGGACTGACCTTCGCTGAATCGGCAACTCTGGCCAACTGCTGTGCCGGTATTGTAGTCGGCAAACTGGGAACCGCAACCGTAACACAACAGGAACTTCTGGACCAGCTGCGATGATATACCCTGTGAGCATGACCTCCTTCGGCAGAGGCGCCAGTGAAGATGAAAAGTACAAATGGCTGGTGGAAATACGTTCCGTCAATCATAAGTATCTGGACCTGCGTTTCAGGATGCCCCGCCAGTTCAATGGACTGGAAGAAAGGCTTAAAAAGGAAATTACCAATTTCTTCAGCAGGGGACATATTGAAATCAACATTAGTCTGCAGAGCCATGAAGCTGTCACACCTGCCGTAAATGTTAATCTGCCTCTGGCCCGCAAGTATCAGAAAGCCCTGCAGGTTTTGGAAGAACAACTGGAAATCAGGAACGACGGCAATCTTCTCAGCCTTTTTGCTTCTTTTCCTGGAATTGTCGATGTTCTTGAAGAGGAAGCGGATCTTGAAGCAGCCTGGCCTTCACTCTGTAGTACCATCCGTCAAGCTCTCGTCAATTGCCGGGAGATGCGGGAAAGGGAGGGAGAGCATCTGAAAAAAGACATCAGCAGCCGGCTTGACCTGCTTGAAGAGATCAGGAGATCAATTCAAAGCCGGGTTCCTGAATTGAACAGGATAAGAGCTGCCAACCTGAATGAGAAAATAGCCTCCATGCTGGGCGACAAGGAAATCGAACCGGCCAGACTCGCCCAGGAAGCTGCCATACTGGTGGACAAGGCTGATGTCACCGAGGAACTCGTGAGACTCGATAGTCATCTGCAACAGTTTCAGGCATATCTTAACGGCATGGAGCCGGCCGGCCGCAAACTGGACTTTCTCCTGCAGGAATTTCTGCGTGAGATAAACACTATTGCCTCAAAAATCAGCAGTTCGGATATGGCCCACCAGATTGTCGAAATGAAAAATGAGGTGGAAAAAATCAGAGAACAGATCCAGAATATAGAATAAATTTAATTCTTTTTCAAATTTTTCAGAATAGGGAAGTAATTATGGACAGGCGACTGGTAAATATTGGTTTCGGCAACTCTGTAGTAGCCGGCAGAGTCCTGGTGGTCATGAATCCCAAGTCATCTCCGGCCAAAAAATTAAAGGATGAGGCCAGGGAACAGAAAAGGCTGATTGATGTAACCGAGGGCCGCAAAACACGATCGATTCTCATCCTGGACTCTAACCACCTTATCCTTTCCGCGGTCCAGCCTGAAACGCTCACCCAGAGATTCACTCCGGCAAGATACCAGCAGACCGGTGAGGATTGTGAGTGATGCGGGGAAAGCTCTTTGTTATCTCGGCTCCTTCCGGGACCGGCAAAACCACAATTCTTAAAAAGGTCATGGCTGAGAACCGGGGCCTTGCCTTCTCCGTCTCCCATACGACGCGATCCCCCCGGGCAGGAGAAATTAACGGTCTCGACTACTATTTCGTCACCAATGATGATTTCAGGGAAATGATTACCCAGGATGCCTTCCTGGAATGGGCCCAGGTCCATGACAACTTTTATGGGACGAGCAGGGGGGAGGTGGAAAAGGAACTGGAAAAAGGTCGGGACGTCGTTCTTGACATCGACATCCAGGGAGCCAGGCTGATAAGAGAAAAAACCGGGGGCGACTGTTGTTCGGTTTTCATTGCCCCACCCTCCAGTGAGGAACTCAGGGAAAGACTGGGCGGCCGGGGAAGCGAATCGGAGAAATCCCTGAAGATCCGTCTGGAGAACAGCCTGGAGGAGATGAAAGATGCCGACCGCTACGATTACCTGATAGTTAATGACCGGCTGGAGGAAGCCGTACGGGTCATGACTGCCATTATCCTTGCCGAGAGAAGCAGACAGCGGCGGGATCCTGATGGAACCCCCGTCCAATTCAATCTGTAATGGAAAGAAAAAGAGAAGACACTTCCAGAATATGGGGGATACACCCTGTTCTGGAAATGCTGAAAGTGCAACCCGGCCTCATCCAGAGTATAACCATACAGAAATCACGTTCCGGTGAAAGACTGAAAGATATAATCAGGTTGGCCCGGGAAAATCAGATAAAGACCCGATTCGTCAAGTCCATTCAGTCTCCTTTTTCCGGAGTGAAGCACCAGGGAGTGATTGCCGATATAGCGGAATATCCGGTCCTGACAGAGGATGCATTCCTGGAATACCTGAGGCGGCAGAAAAAACCCTTCCTTTTAGCTCTGGATTCAATTCAGGATCCCCATAACCTGGGAGCAATACTGCGCAGCGCAGCCGCCGCCGGGGTTGACGGAATTATCCTCACCAAAGACCGCAGTTCCCCTTTGACCGGAACCGCGGCAAAAATATCCGCAGGGGCTCTGGCCCACCTCACTGTCTGCCGCACTGTCAATCTGAGCCGCTTCCTGCAGCAGCTCAGGGAGGAAAACATCTGGATTTACGGTACCGGCAGTCAAAACAACAGTTCCCTCTACCAGGCAAAAATAGAGGAAAGAATATGTGTGGTGATCGGCGGTGAGGAAAAAGGGATCAGGCCCCTGGTCAAGAAGCAGTGTGACTTTTTCCTGTCAATTCCCATGGCGGGAGAACTCGATTCGTTGAATGCCTCGGCGGCGGCCTCGATCATTCTGTTCGAGATCAGGAGACAGCGGATCTCTCGCGCTCACCCTGAAAGTTAATCAAATTTATCCTTGAGCAAATCGCCCAGAGTCCCCATGGACTCCTTCTCCTTTTTGGTCTTCTGTTGATATTTTTTATACATCTCCTTTTCCGCCTGCTCAGGTTTGGACTCCTGCTTCTGCTCTTCGGCCGGGTTGGGAAGGGAAAGGGATATTCTTTTATTCTCACGATCAATGCCGTCAATGCATACCTCGAGAAGGTCATCTGTCTTGACGACCTCACGGGGGTGGTTAATTCGTCGTCCCGCTCCCAGCTTGGATATATGGATGAGTCCGTCAATGCCCGGCGCCAGATTGACAAAGGCACCGAAATCGGCCAGACGGACAACTCTGCCCTCCAGACAGCTGCCTTCCTGGAAGGTAAGATTATCCCAGGGGTCCGGCAGGGTATCCTTAAGGCTGAAACTGAAACGGTCGTTTTCCCAGTCCAGTTTCATGACCGCCACCTCAACCCGCTGGCCTACTTCAAGGGCGGAGTGAATGTCGGTGACGTGATCGTGGGATATTTCGGAGGCCGGAATAAGTCCCTCAACTCCTCCTATATCGACAAAGGCTCCGAATTTCCTGATGGAAGTGACAGTACCGGTGATACGCTGCCCCTTCTCCAGGGTCTGCCGGAGTTCTTCCTTCTGCTTGGCCTTTTCCTCTTCGAGAATGTGCCGACGGGAGAGAATAATATTTCTCCCGTTTTCCTTATACTCGATTATCTGAAAAGAAAGCTCGCCGCCGACGTAACTTTCAGTGTCTTCGACTCTTCTGAGGGCGATCTGGGAATATGGACAGAAAGCTCTCACCCCTCCGGCTATCATTACTTCAAAACCGCCTTTAACTTCTTTTTTGATCACACCTTCCACGGGAACTCCACTTTGAAAAGCCTCCAGAAGGTGAGCCTTGGACGCTGAACCGCTCATCCTGGTGGTGAAGATCATCTCGCCGTTTTCCATGCGCAGAAACCAGGCTCGAATACTGTCACCCTCGGCTGCCTGGAGATTGCCGTCCCTGTCCTTCAGTTCTTCGGCTTCAAGACAGCCCTCGCTTTTGCCACCGAGATCAAGGAAAATCCATCTATCGGTAATCCGTACAATTTCGGCTTCCACTTTATCACCCGGCTTGAAGTGATCTGCCGCCGGGGTCTCTCCTTCAAACATCTCGGCAAAACTGTTGTTCGTCTCTTCCATTTTCCTGTTCCAGGTTATTCAAGTTGCTAAGGTTGGTTACAAGTCGTCTCATTACTTTTCTTAATTACGAGTATACCATAAAACATCTCCAGTATGGAGGGAGGAGAAAGGGTGATCCTAAGCAGTAATGGGTATGTACTCCACGTTCCAGGTTGAGGTATCCAGAATCGCAAAGGACGGGTCGCTGTCCTTACCCATCATTTCACCGGGATTGATAAGCAGAGTTTCACCTACCTTTTCAACCTTGTACCGGTGATTGTGACCGCAGCAGACCACATCGAAACCGCCCTGCTGAGCAAACGAACGGGCAATTTCAGGATAATGATGGAAAGCGATTTTAATGCCTCCTGCTTCCACCGCACCCAGGGTACCATGATGGCTAATGGACGGGAATTTCACCCCGCAGGCGCTGGAAATAAGGTGCTGATCACCGACATTGTTCCCGTATATCAGATGGACGGCGCCGCCAAATGCCGCCAGTTCTTCGAGCATAAAGGGTGATATCAGGTCACCGCAGTGGATGATCATATAAACATTATAGGCATTGCAATAGGTAACGGCAGCCCGGAGATTGGCGATATGATCGTGGGTATCGCTGATAATTGCTATACGCATTGGCTTTCAGATAACGGCTTTTGATTCACTTTCTGTCAGTTCCATACTGGCTTAGTACTTCCCCAGGATCTCTCCCAGCGCCTCAATACAGAAACGGTTGGCCTCCCGGTCTTTGAGAGAAACCCGGAAATAATGCTCATCGAGGGTTTCGAATGAAGCGCAGTTCCGGATCATTATTTTCTGCTCAAGCAGTCTATCCTGAAGTTTCTCCACAGAGACCGGCCCCTGGAGGTGGGAAAGTACGAAATTCGCTTCTCCTGGCACGACAGTTACCCCTGGCAGACTTTCCAGGGCTTCGACAAAGTGCTTCCGCTCCCGGTTCACGAAATCTCTTACTTCTTCCCGATAACTGTCACCATGTTCAAGGAGAAATTGGCCGGCGACCTGGGCCATGGTATTTACGCCCCACGGTTTTCTGCCTTTGCTCAGTCTCCGAAAATCTTCGGCGCCCGAGATCAGAAATCCCAGTCTCAAGCCGGGGACGCCGTATATCTTGGAAAATGAGTTAAGGAGATAGAGATTGGGTGGAAGATCAAATTCAACCAGCGATTTTTCCCTGATGAAAGGTAGGTATGATTCATCGATAAAGAAAAAGGTCTCAGGATTGGCGGTAATGAAACGGTGCAGTTCACTGGAAGGTGTCAGCCCGCCGGTCGGATTATTGGGATTACACCAGAACACAAGCTCTCCCCCCGTGAGGTGTTCCTGCAGGCTCTCCAGAACAAGCCGGAATCCATTTTCCATGCTTAGATCAAAGGTATCGACCTGCAATCCGGCCCAGGTGCAGGCGAGCCGGTAATCGGAATAGGTCGGATTGATGATCAGGGCTCTTTTTCCCCGGAAGACCTCGGGGAGAGCAAAGATAAACTCGGTCGTGCCGTTGCCTGCCAGAATGTTATCTCCTGTTATCCCGTACTTGACGGCAAAACTCTCTACCAGTGATTCGCTGGCCGTTTCAGGAAGATAAGCAATCCTATCGAGATTATCCCGCAGAACTTCCTTTACTCCGGGAGCAATTCCAAGAGGCGTAAGATTGCTGCTCATGTCTATCAGCTGAGAAGGCTCACAGCCGAGTCTTCTGGCTGTAGAAATGATATGACCACCATGAATGGGTTGCATTGACTGTATTCGGTTTCAGGGTTCGACGGATAAAAGTAGTTCACTTCAACTTAAGAGGACAGCCTGCAGCTATAAAAAAGACTTCACGGCAGACTTCCGCCAGCTGCTGATTGGTCCAGCCGGCAAGATCACGAAAACGGCGCCCGAGGTAATTGTCGGGAGCGATGCCCAATCCTACTTCATTAGCCACCAGAACGACCGGATTTTTATGGGTGGCAATCAGCGAACAGAGTTCCTCGACTTTTCTTTTAAGGAGCCTGTCATTATCCTCCTTCAGAAGGTTATTGGTAAGCCACATCGTCACACAATCGATCAGGATAGCGGAAGAATGATTTTGCTTAAGCACAGGGGCAAGTTCATAGGGAGCCTCGATCAGGTCCCAGCCTTTCCCCCTGCTCTTCTCATGTATCGCTACCCGTTCCTGCATCTCCCGGTCGTCACCTGGTTTGAGGGTGGCTACAAAGATTTTTCGGGCGTAATTGTCCCTGACCCAGTCCTGGGCATAACTGCTCTTACCGCTCCTGCAACCTCCCAGGATCAATCTCGACATTTTCTCCGGTGCCCTACTCATATCATTGCCTGGAAAATTCTATGCCTTTGGTAATCTGGATAGGGAGTCATCTTTGGTTGAAAGAAAGCTCGCGACCTGCATTTCCTGATTCCAGAATGGCAAAGGACCCGTTACTGACGAATTATTTCCGTCCCGGGCGGGGGGGTAAAATTGAAGAGTGCCTCGTCCACAGGCTGGTTGACCGTGATATCGGAGAATTTTATATCGGTGAAACCTCCCAGGGGGTCGACGATCCGCAGCCGTTTTATCATAAAGGTTTCCCTGTCGCACCAGATATAAAGAATTTCCACTTGGGGGTGACTCTCAATTGGGGTGAGTTTGAGACAATGAGTCTCCCGGGAGCACATCCTCTCCGGCATAGGGTCTACTTTGAAATCTTCCAGAATATCCCCGGATCCCTGGAAAAAAGAGAAGATGACATCCTCGCCCAGGTATTGCTCGGCCGGGGTGACAATCATCTGGTTCTCTTCAGCCAGGTAGAGGGAAAAATTATCGCCATCACTGACCAGTACCTGGGTTTCGGGAATTTCATAGTCCCACCTGATAAGCCCCGGTTTTTTTATTACGACTGTTCCCCGGCCTATCCGCTGGCGATCGGGCATACCGGTTACACTGGCCCGCTGCTCGAAATCGGCCCTGATAGTCCTCGTCTGTTCATAGGTCTTCTGAAGCTTGTTGGCTACCTCGTCAAGCGGCGGAGGCTCCCCGGCCCGACAGACCTGAACCTGGGAAAGCAGAAAAAAGAGGAATGCGATGATAAGATATTGATGTTTATAATTCATAACGTAGATATGGAAACCTGGCGGTTAACCGTTCACAACTCGAAAATGAACCGATGCACCTGTACTATTAATCAATTACTGAACAAACCGTGGGCCAACTGAAACTCTATCTCCCGTCCGAAAATTTTCCTGGCAGTCTGCCTGGCCGCTTCGGTAATATCGGAGAGATAGTAGATATTGTGGTCTGGATCCGCCGCAGACATATATCGCTCCCGATTACGCCGTATATGTTCTTCTAATTCCTGAGCCACGGAAATAGCGGAATCTATGACCCTGACCCGTTTACCTATCCGAGGCTGGATTAATTTTTTGAGCAGAGGATAATGCGTGCAGCCCAGAACCAGAGTATCTACCTGTTTTATTTTGAGCCGATGGAGATAGCGCCTGATTATCATCTTTGTCTCCTGCTTATTGAGCCAGCCCTCCTCGACCAGGGGAACGAGAAGAGGACAGGCCTGGGAAAAGACCTGCAGATCGTTCTGAAGCGCTTTTATCTTCCGCTCATAAACGGCGCTGGCCACCGTGGCCCTGGTCCCGATTACACCGATACGGCCATGCCTGCTGGCGGAAGCTGCGTTACGTACTGCCGGGGTGATCACTTCAAAGAAGGGGATATCAAAAGCCTTTTCCAAATCATCCGCAGCTACACTTGCCGCTGAATTACAGGCAACGACAATCATCCGGGCTCCCTTGGATATGAGAAATTCGGTATCCTCCCTGGCATACTTCTTGATCGCGTCGGGACTCTTGGAGCCGTAGGGGCTTCGGGCCAGATCTCCGAAATAAATGATCCTCATATCGGGCAAAACTTCTTCGATGGCCCGGGCTACGGTCATGCCGCCGACCCCCGAATCAAAAATCCCTATCATGGCAGATTCCGATTACCCCTTGGTTGTTCCAGCTTTTTTCCTGCTGGCAATAGCCTTGAGAAGATTTTCAGGGGCCCCCCTCTTTTCTCCGGCCTTCTTCCTTTTTTCTGAAAGAGCGATGGAACAGAGGGGCTGCCTGAGGGAATATCCATATTTTTTTCTGTACTCCCGGGGGGAGAGATTGTGTGTTTTCAGGTGTTTGCTGGATAAAATCTTATACGATTTACCGCATTCCAGACAGACAATCTTGTCCCGCTGAATGGATTCCGAAGGAGAGACGTTCACAGTCGTCTTTTCCTGTTTTCCAACTCCTTTCTTTCTCGGACCTGGCTTCTTTTCAGTCAGTGGCTTTTCAGGTACAGTCTCCGATGAAGTCCCGGAATTCATCCCGACTGCATCCGTGGTCTCAATCTCTCCCTCTATACCAACGCTCAATCTGGCCAGAGTTTTATAGGTCCTGACCAGTGAATCACTGACCTCCTCACTTGACATGCTGTTCGTAGCGCATTGGGACTGCACAATTTCAGCAGCCATTTCAACAAGAGACTTTCCCATGTTATTTTCCTCCGAGGTATAGATTGGAATGTCCAGTTACCAGTTGGGATCCATCATCTAACAAACTTATATTGTTCAGACGGAAAAAGAATTCTACGGACGGCTTCCCCTGATTGCAAATCTTTGAAATGCAATGAACAACCAACTAAGGACGCTGTTCAGTAATAATCCACACATCAGCTTTTGCAAGAAAACAATACACTATTTTCACTTTTATTTGTATCGCAGTATTATGACCACCTGTGACTCGATCCTTTATTCACGACGTCTATCAATCATGTAATTGCTGCCATCAAGTTTCTTCACATAATGCTTTATCTGGGAGGAAACTGTAGCTATTTCCCCGGCGTGATTGTAGCGCTCCTGTTCCACAATAACTACAGCAATTGACAGACTCAAGAGACCAAAGGTTGTTTCCCTGCCCTGCCGGTCCTTCTCAACGTATTCTCCAGCCGCATAATCTTCAGGAGAAAGAAATATCTTTTTTACCGTTTCGAAATTGCTGATGATCCGTTTACAGACCTCTTCAACTTTATCTTCAGGGACAATAAAAACAAAATCATCTCCACCGATATGTCCCATGAAGCCATCCCGCCTGGTCAACTCGTCAATTGCGTTGACCGCGATTTTAGCCACCATGAGGATAACATCATCACCCTGGGCAAAACCGTAACGATCATTATACGGCTTGAAATTATCTATGTCTATATAGCCGGTGCCATAGCTCTTTCCTGAATCGAGAGCGCGCTGAATGGCATTCAGTATGGAAGTGTTACCCGGGAGCTTGGTCAGGGGATTGTTGTCAAATACCCGAAGCATGCGGGCCCGTGCCAGCTCGATCCTGGAGAGCAGGTGGTAGGGCTCCGGAGGGCTCAGGAGAAAATCGTCCACCGGTAAGGTCTGCCAGTCAAGCCCCCTGACAATTTCCTGTTCCGGAATGACCAGCAGCAGAGGCATGCTGACTTTCTGCTGACAGGATTTGACGGCATTCAGCAAGTCTTGCTCCTCCCCGGGACTTACATATCCCTTTTCCATAATAAAGAAATCAGGAGGATCATCCAGCAAGGTGGAGATGGCCTGGTGGATGTCTCTTTTCCAGAGAAGCTGAAAGCCCTTGGCTTCCAGGAGTATTCGTATTTCCGGAAGAGCTTCCACCTCATTTCCGGTAATCAGTATGCGTTTCATAAAAGATTCGAGTTAATCTATAACCTTCCCGGCCAAAGGAATATCTCCCGTGCTGTGCTGAAAGAGTGAATGCGGCCTAGGGAGCTGTTTCAATTTCCAGACTGAATCCTTTTACATCCCAAAGCTTTTCATCCACCTCTTCGATAAGTTCGTCAATGTCCCCGGCAGTAAGGGCAAGCATTTCCCAGGCCTGCTTATCAAGAGGCGGCACCCAGATATCAGGCCCGTGCCCGTAACCCATCCCGCGGATCATGACATTGCTGAAATGAACAATGGCCGTGGCCATTTTCTCCTTTTTCGCCTGTCCGGGTGAGTGATGAAAGGCCACCGGTTCCCGCAGTTTTTCAGGAAGATTCCAGCTCCTGGCCAACCATCCCCCCGCTTCGGCATGATTGAGGCCGAGAACAGCCTGTTCCGCCTTGTACCGGGACACTTCTTCTTTTGCACTGAGGCTGCCGATATTTTTGTACTTTTCAGGCAGTTCCATCTTGATGGAAACCTTGCCGATGTCATGAATCAGACCGGCGGTGCTGATCTCCTCCGGGTCGCTTATGCCGAGGCGCTTCGCCAGGACGTTGCAGACGACGGCGCATCCCAGGGAATGCTCCCAGAGTTCCAGATCCTGTTGTTCCATGAGTTCAAATATTGAAGAACTTATTATGAGACTTTTGATGACGTTAAAGCCCAGGAGTATAATGGCGCTGGTCAGGGAACTGATTTTCTGGGGAAAACCGTAGAAAGAAGAATTTACCAGTTTCAGAAGCTTGGCTGCCATGATATGATCCTTGGCCAGCACCCTGCCCATCTGTTCGCTGGTGGTTTCAGGGTCTTCCGCCATCCTGGTCAGTTTTGCCACAACCGCCGGCAGCGTGGGCAGGCTCTTTACATCATGCAGGGCCCTGCGGAATTCTTTTTGTTTCTTCTCATCCATATCAGCTACTTCCAGGAATCAATCGCCCGCTCTCTCATCTTTTTCTTCAAATACATGAGAGGCGGGATCTTCTGCACTTTGGAAAAACGTCTTTCAATATCCAGGAGTTCTTCTTCCAGGGTCTTCTGATCTTCCTCAACCAGGGGCCGACCCTCCACGGTTATATGCTGAATATCCATCTTCCGGATCCGGTCAATGATAACCTGGTTCAGGGTGGTGCCTTTACCGCACAGCACCCTGCCGTCGGCAGTCACTACATCCCTGGCCAGCACCATACCTTCCTCGGCTTTTATACTGTGAATTTCCTGCAAGGGTCCTTACCTCCTGAATCGGTTAATATGCGTCTTGCTGACGGAATCCGGGAGCTCTGCTGTGATCATGTACCTGAAAGCAGATGTCATTTTTCACCGGTCAG
>JBEPXR010000054.1:0-11181 GCA_041641775.1 Desulfobia sp.
TATCTTTCAGAACCAGTTTTTGAAGGGGGGAAATCTGCTTCTGGCGGAAAACCTTGTCCGCTGGTTCTGTACCCGGAAAACCTCCATTTAGCCCCCGCCGCCTCCCGATCGTTCTGATAGGCGGCATATGCTAGCGGATATGACAGGTTCTGCAAAGCCGGCTGCGGCCGTTTTCCATAACCAGGTGGTATCTGTCCTGGTTGGCCAGGTCGTGGCAGGATATGCAGGTTACCTGGCCATCCTTCAGCCTGATCCCTGCCGCCTTAACCTTATGGGCGGGATTGAAGTCGGCCTCCTTGCCCACTGGGGGATACTCTCTGAAAACCGAATGAGAGTGCTGCGAGTTCAGGGTACAGTTAATTTCAGGACACGGAATGACATTACCGGCCATAGCCCCGTCATGGCAGGCAAGACAGTCTTCCGGATCACTCATTTCAACCATGTGTCCGTGATGCGGAACCTCCTGGGCCAGAACCGGCGCTGTACAGATCAGGAAAAACAGGCCCCCGATCAGAACCAGCTTCATCAATTTTCTCTTTTCATTTATCTTCATTTTCCCGGTCTCCGTATCATCTTATCGTCATTTTTCAAAAACTGTAGTTTCATGTTAGGCCACGCCGGCAGGGAATGCAACCCCGCGATCTCCGAATTGGCTTCTTTTAACACCAGTTATTATCCGGCATAAATCCTCCAGCTGTTGAAACCCAGATACAGGAGAAGCAGCAGAACCCCCTCCCAGCGTACAATCCGTCTGGTATCCGTGAGGCAGAGGGGCAGAAGCAGCAGAGAGAGCAGCACCATCATCAGGAGATCAACAATTCCTCCCGAGGCAGGAACTGGAATCGGCCGGACAACGGCGCACAGACCGTTGACTAAAAGGAGGTTGAAGATATTTGACCCCACCACGTTGCCTATGGCGATATCGGTCTGTCCCTTCCAGGTGGCAATCACGGAGGTGACCAGCTCGGGAAGGCTGGTTCCCACGGCAATAATGGTCAGGCCGATAACAACCCGGGGAATGCCGAGCAGCTCTGCGACTGTCACCGCCGCCTCCACCGCGACTCTACCGCCTGCAACCAACAGAATCAGCCCGGCCAGAAAGAGAAGAAAATTGAAAAAAGCCTTTTTACAACTTCTCCTTCGGGAAACTTCCTCCGCCTGCTCCAACAACGGATCCTCCTTTCTTTTCCTGATAACGTCCCCGACGGTATAAAAAAGGAAAACAGCAAATATCAGGAGAAAAATCAATCCATCCGAACGGTCGAATACATTGGAAGCGTTGCGGAGGTGGATATCCATTCCGGCAATCAGGGCCAGAAAGGAGGCAAGAACCATCATCGGAATTTCCCGGGTTATAATCACCCCCTGTATGGCCAGCGGCCTGATCAGGGCCGCAAATCCAAGTATCAGACCGATATTGGCTATATTGGAACCTATGATATTGCCAAAAGAGATCTCCGAATTGCCCTGCAGGGCAGCTGAAAGGTTTACCGACAGCTCCGGGGCGCTTGTTCCGAAAGCTACAACAGTCAACCCTATGACCAGGGGAGGCACACCGAAGCCCCTGGCCAGCGCAGAAGCACCCCGGACCAGAAGGTCTCCACCACCGAGCAGAAGGACAAGGCCGACTATCAGCAGAAGAAGATGAACCATCATCATCTTCTGTCGTTTTCAAGATAAAAGGCATAAGGCTTCATCATCTCATCCATTAGAAATTTCTGTTCTCGAAACAGTCATTCCACCTCATCTATAAACCTGAATCGTTCTTCGGATTCCGGGAGGTGGCAGGACTTCTTCTTTCCGAACCAGGCATAGCGGTGTCTGGCAAAAAAATCATAGAAGGCGTCGCGCCATCTTATGGGAATTACTTTAAAGATGCGAAGCCATCTCCAGTACTTCAAATCCCTGGCAATCTCCAGGACCGCGTCGGATTTGCTGAAAGCCTCCCCTTCCTTTATGAAAACCACCGTTTCCGCAGATCCCGGATCGATGGTGTAGCGCTCCAGAAGTCTGCGTCCTGCCTGACTTTGGCGCGGGGCACAACGTATCTTGTTGTCCCGATCATATTTTCCAATATATTTCACCACCCTTGAGCATAAACAGCAGAAGCCGTCAAAAACAACTACGGGATGGCTGTCCGGCATAGCTTTTCACCTTTTAGAGGGTAGGAATATATTGATCTTCGGTTCCAAAAACACTAAAGTACATGACAAGATAGATGCGACTTGAGTTCAGGAGAAAATATGGAAGTCATCTTTCTCGGCACCGGCACGGGTATTCCCTCCGCCAGCAGGGCCTCCCCCTCAGTACTCATACTGCACAACGACACAGCCATCCTGGTGGACTGCGGCCCCGGAACTCTCCGGCAACTGGCCAGGATTGATATCCCCTTTAACCGGATTGACTATCTCTTCTTCAGCCATTTCCATCCGGACCACACCGGGGACCTGGCTGCCTATCTCTTCGCCAGCCGCAACCGGACGGCCTTCAATCGCAGCGGTCCCGCCAGGATAATCGGTCCCCGGGGGATGAAAGAACTCCACCAAAACCTCCTTGCCGCCTTCGGCCACGCAGTCCAGCCTTCGGAAGGAAAAGTCGCTATCCTCGAAACGTCGCCTCTATACTGTGATCTCAACCTCATTGATCTGCGGGTCACCACTTTCCCGACACCTCATACTCCAGAGAGCCAGGGCTATCTTTTCAGGACGGATTCGGGGTCTTCCGTGGCCGTGACCGGGGACACCGATTATTCACCGGAACTGGCGGCGGATCTTCGTGGGGTGAACCTGCTGGTGACGGAATGCTCCTTTCCAGAATCTCTCAGGGTGGAAGGCCATCTCACCCCTTTCCTGGCCGGCAGACTGGCCGCCGAGGCAGAGGCCGAGGCGCTTGCCCTCAACCATTTCTATCCCGAAGTCGATGGCCGCGATATCACCAGCCCGGTGAGCAGGATCTACAAAGGCCATTTATATCTTACAGAAGATCTCCAGAAGATAAGACTCTGAACCACCGTCTCCACCAACTTTAGATCCTCCTCAGATGCGCAGATAGACGAGAGGGGCAAGACTGGTGGCGAGCATGACCCTATTGATATCCTGGTGGGCCTTCCAGCCCCTGCTCCCGATGTTTTCGGGTTTGAGCCAGAAATCCTCGAGATCTCCTGCCAGAGAAAGGTAGTTACCCAGCTCCCTTATAAGGCTGAAGAGGTATTCCTCACCCTGGAAATGCCCGGCATTGGCCGCAATCAACTCCTCCATGTTTTCCAGGCCGTGCAAGCCTATGGTGAGCCCCAGCTCCCGAAAGGCAAGCCGGTAATCCACCGGCAGATCGAGCATGTGGTTTCCGGCATAATCCTTAAGCCCCATAAGTGCGGCCCGGGCCACCTCGACCGGCAGGTCGGGCCGGCGGTGATCACCACCCACACTCAGTTGGACCAGACGGAAAAGGTCAGTCAGCAGACCACCGAGTCCGAGGGGATCATCAGTCGTCAGATTAGGGGATCTGGTCATACTCTCGATTTTTTCCGTTTCCAGTACCAGGTCCGGCGCCTCCAGGTCCGGAAACATTCGAAAGACAGTCTGGAGTTCACGGCAGGTAATATAGCCGTCCAGCGGATCGTGCTGACCCATGCCCCGTAGAAGAGGACGGGAAAGGTCAATGCTCATCTTCCAGTACATGCCGCCCGGCCCGGCAGCATCCGGCCGATAACAGAAAAACGTGCAGGCGGCCTCGGCGAGCTCTCCGGCCCAGCGCAGGTAGGTCGGATCCCCGCTGATCCTGCCGATCCGGTTAAGGGCATGCATCCATTTGGTCAAATAGTGGAAATACTGACCGTCCCGCTCCCATTCCAGCCTGGAGTCGTACGGATCCTCCTCTCCTCTTTCCGGCAGATCTTTGCCTATCCTGAGGCCTCCGACGGTCGGGTGTTCTTTGCCCTCTTCCTCACCGAGACCGCTGATCCAGCCCAGTCTCCGGTCATCGACCCGGTGCCGGCCCAGGACACGATGGACCTGGTCCACCAGACGGCGGGCCAAGTCCAGATATTCACTGTTGTCCGTCCGGAGATAGAGTTCAAGATAGTTGCAGACGGCAAAGGCATCCGTCCATAGATATCGCCTGGGAGGTCTCTTTGCAGTAAGACCTGTGTCCCGGGCGAAATCAGCCATGATCTCCTCAACTTTTGACAGTGTTGAACTGGTCATGATGCACCTCTTGATTGTCACAAATGGTATTTAGATGCTGATCTTCTGCCTTTATTGTATCGGCGACATTCCCACCTCATATCTCCTTTTTTGCAAAGCCTGTACTGCGGTTTTTTACTTACGACTTGCAAAATTATACATTCTGCCTATGATTTTAGCACTTACTTGCCTCCACTTGAAGAATTTACGTTCCAATATTTCTGACAGACTGATTTACTTTGACCCTGCATGCCCCTGAAAAAATCATCCCTGAGCTGTTGGCCGTTGACCGGCGTCTTCTGCTCTTCGGTGAAAGCGGAACAGGCAAATCCACCCTCGCCCAAATCCTGGCCCGAAACCTGAAAAGCTCTGGTCGTCCCTGCTTCTGTCTCAGTGCGGACCCGGGTTCGCCCGCTTTCGGACCTCCGGGATCCGTCTGTCTGGCAGAATGGCGGCAGAACAGGTGGCAGTCCATTGTTTTCGAGGCCCTCTGCACTCTGGATTCCGGTCGTTTTCGGCTCCCCCTGGTCTCCGCGGTAACCAGGCTCGGCCAGTATCGCCTGCAGGGCATGCTTCTGGTCGACGCTCCCGGTCTGGTCCGCGGAGTGGTCGGAGCCGAATTGCTGGCTGCCCTGTCGGAAGCGGCGGCAGTCGACACGGTCCTGGTCCTTGCCCATAGAGAAAACAGGGTGCCCCTGGTAAATGAACTGGAGACTCTCCCGGCCAGGGTTTACAGAGTGCAGGCAGCCGACGAGGCCCGTTATCCGGGAAGCAGAAAAAGGACCCGCCTGCGCACACGGCTGTGGGACCTCTATCTCGAAAAGGCCCAGGAGAGGGAAATTCGGCCGGAGTTGCGGCTTCTCACCGGAACTCCTCCTCCCCTTGATGCTGGAGGAGACTGGCAGGGCCGCCAGATCGCCTTTTTGAAGGAGCGGCGTACCCTGGCCATGGGGGAAGTGGTGGAGACGCGGGATCAGAACCTCCTCATCCGGATCAGTGACATCCCCGATGCCTATGATCAGATTCTGGTCCGGGATGCCTGCCGGAGCAGACAGAATCGATTGGCCACCGCCAAACCCGGTCGGAAATCAGGACTCAACTATCTGCCGCCTTCGGACATCTCGCCTTACGCGGGAAACGGCAAGAAAACAGGACCACATCCCCTGGTAAAAATAGGTGAAGCCACCGCCACTCTTTTAAACGGTATCTTCGGAGATCCACTTCTCCATGTCAGACTTCACAATCGCAGAAGATCGGTCCTTTTTGACCTGGGAGAAGGTTTCCGGCTCACCGCCCATCTGGCCCACCAGGTAACCGACGTCTTTATCAGCCACTGCCACATGGATCACATCAGCGGCTTCCTCTGGCTGATGCGCTCCCGGATTGGGGAGTTCCCGGCCTGCCGCCTGTATGGCCCGCCCGGCCTGACAGACCATATTACCTCTCTGATGAGGGGAATTCTCTGGGATCGGGTGGAGAATTGGGGACCGAGGTTTACAGTAGCGGAGCTGCATGACCGGAAGCTGATAACCTCCAGACTGCAGGCCGGAAGGACCGTCGAACCGGAACCAGAGACCAGGTCTGTCTCCGGCGGTTTGATTCTCGAAGACCAGGACCTGAAGGTGCGGGCCACCACCCTGGATCACGCCGCCACACCAGTCCTGGCCTACTGCCTGGAGCAGGCACCCAAGCTGAACATCCGCACGGAAAGTCTGGCTGCCATGAACCTGTCCTCCGGACCCTGGCTCGGCAAATTGAAGCAGGCGGTTGCCAGCGGAGAACCGGACAGAATAATCGATCTGCCTGGAGGGGGGAGTGCGAGCGCCGGTAGTCTGATGGAAAACCTGGTCGAGGTCAAACAGGCCCGCAAGCTAACCTATGCCACTGACCTGGCCGGCTCCCCTTCAAACCGGGAAAAACTCGTCGATCTGGCAGCTGGAAGCCATCTCTTTTTCTGCGAAGCGGCCTTCACCGAAGAAGACAGGCGCCAGGGAGAACAAAGCGGTCATCTCACCGGCCGGGCCTGCGGCGAAATAGCCCGGGAATCCGGAGCGGGCCAGCTCGTTCCCTTTCATTTCTCCAGAAGATACGAAAAAAATCCCTATCTGATCTATGACGAGGTGCGAAAGTATTTTCCAAAACTATTCCCCCCGGACCATGCTGATCTTGAACCATGACTAGCCCAGCCAGACCGTAAACTCCCCGGGTTCTGACCGGGTGGTGCGCAGCTGGTTAGCCGGAGATTCCGGGTCAGGATATCCCGTTGACAGGCCCAGAACCAGGCGTTTGCTCTCCGGAATCCCCAGGAATTTCTTGATATCAGCGGCATAGTCAGTGACAAAGGCCTGGGGCACCGTACCCAGCCCCCTGGCATGGGCGGCAAGCATCAGGCTCTGGGCAAAGAGTCCCAGGTCAAACAGGGACCACTGGGACAGGGTGTCCGTCTGATAGAGATAAATAACATGGGGTGCGCCATAAAAATTGAAGTTTGCCTTCCTGGCCTGGTGGATAACTTCAGGGTCACTGAGATCAATTCCAAGGGCCTCCTTCCGCTGTTCCAGCAGCCTGTTTATCCTGTTTCCCTCCGCCTCGGGCCAGGACTCCGGCTCCGGAATGTCGGGTGCCTTCTCCCTGCCGCTCTCCAGCAGATCAACCAGCATCCGGGAAAGCCCCTCTTTCTTATCGCCGGAGACAACCATCACCTCCCAGGGCTGGCTGTTTTTATAGGAGGGGCTCCACCTGGCCGTCTCGATTACCTCTCCAAGGAGAGCTTCGGGGACAGGTTCGTCCTTAAACTTTCTGACGCTGTTTCTGGTTTTGATACATTCGATGGCATCCATAATGTTGCACCTCCTTTGCAGAGTCCTGTCAGCAGGAGCTGCCCTGCCGGGCCGGGATTCTTCAATCTGCTTTTCTTGGTGATTCGATTTCGATTGAGATTGCGATTTAAATTTAGATTATTGGGCCTATCTGTCTTGCTCTCTTGAAAGATCTATTAACAAGTCCTCCCTCAACTAGAGCAGAAAGGACAGCAAAGTGGCTATTCCCAGAAAGGAGAAAAAGCCTACTACATCGGTTACTGTGGTCAACAGAATCGAGGAGGATTGGGCCGGATCCTGACCCAGGCGGGTCAGGACGATGGGAATCGTCGCCCCGGAAAAACCGGCCGCAACCATGGCGATAACCATGGACACACTTATAACCAGGGAAAGACCGGGGGAACCGCTCCATACATAGACTCCCAGGGCAGTGGTCAAGGCCACGGCCAGGCCGTTGAAAAATCCGGTTCTGACCTCTTTCCAGACCACACGCAACCAATGCCGGCCGCTTATTTCCCGTAGAGCCAGCCCCCGCATGGTTACCGCCAGAGCCTGGGCCCCGGCGTTGCCCGACTGCCCCGCTACCACCGGAAGCAGAACGGCCAGAGCGGTAAACCTGGCAATGGTACTCTCAAAGAGGCCGACCACGGCGGCAGCCAGAAAGGCGGTCAGAAGATTGATCTCCAGCCAGGGCAGGCGCCTGGTTACGGCAAAGGTGACGCCGGAGAGGGCCCGTTCATTTCTGCTGACCCCCACCATGGTCTGCATATCGGTTGCCACCTCCTGCTGGAGGGCGGTTATCATACCAGCCTGACGGATCACCCCGACCAGACGCCCGGCATAATCAATCACCGGCAGCCCCCACTCCTTATTTCTTTCGATTGTCTCGACGACCTCTTCCTGCTGATCCATATCCCTCACCACTTCTCCTACAGGCAGGGCAAGTTCGGACAGCATCTGACCAGGACGGGCCAGGGCCAGATCCTGGATATTAACCCGTCCGCTGAGCCGCCCTTCTTCATTAACAATAAAAATCTGAC
This sequence comes from Desulfobia sp., assembly GCA_041641775.1. Classification (GTDB taxonomy): domain Bacteria; phylum Desulfobacterota; class Desulfobulbia; order Desulfobulbales; family SURF-16; genus JAWLDV01. The sequence continues at coordinate 8,041 of JBEPXR010000054.1, forward strand.
GCAGCCCTCTTCTCCGGCTTGAACGGAGATTTTCCAGAACCTGACCAACCCTTGTCTCCCCGTGAAAAGAAACGACCCCTGGATCCATGAGCAAACCGGCGGTCTCCGGTGGATAAGACATCTGCTTTACCAGGTCTTCCTGCAGCCGGGTATCAATAATGCTGAGACAGTGATCCAGAACTGATTTCTCAAGACGGTTGAGCAGGGCGACGGAACGACTCAATTCCTGCTCGGACAGGAGCTGGGCCAGGAGTTGATCGGGCAGGTACTGGAGGAGCCTTTCTCGCTGATCAAGAGTGAGGGCCTGCCAGACCGGAAAAACCACGTGCAGGTCATGTCCGGCCAGCAATCTGGCCGCTTCTCCTGCGGACACATCTTCCAGCCGCCGGGCCGCTTCTCCCGGGCGATCTACCAGGAAGCGGTAATTGAGGGCTTCTATGGCTTTCTTTGGATCTTTCAAAGCAATCAGTGATTCTCCTCATCCCGTCCCTGAAGATTACCCGGCAGAAGTCCCACAATCAAACTGATCAGGGACGATAAAAGCTGCCAGTACATGAGGGTCATAGTGGACATGATACTCTCCCCCTCAGCCTGGACCGGCCCGGCGGCATGTCCAGTGAGCCTGGCAAGCATGGTGGAGTGGTGCAGGACTCCGATGAATCTGTCCCCCTTTTCCACTACCGGGATCGAATTCAGATGACGCCAGTTGTTATCATCAGCCACGCTTCTCAGCAACGCCGAAGCTGGCAGGGTGAAGGATGCGGGGATCAGCAGCTGTTCAAGCTTCGTGTCGGAAGGGGCGGCCAGCAGATTCTGCAGCGGAAGGCTCCCGAGCAGACGTCTGTCTGTACTGACTACATAAAGATGGGGCTCCAGATGCCGACTGCTTCGTTTAAACCTGTTCAGAGCTTCCTCGGCCGAACTGCCGGAAGACATGATCAGAAGATCGGGATCCACCCAGGCGCCAACCGTCTCCTCGGGATAGCCCAGCAAGAGATGATAGGCGAAGGCCCGCCCCGCTGGAAGACGGGCGATGTAGTTCGACCTCTTTGCACTGTCCAGGTACCGGATAATGGAGACCCCCTCACTGGGTCTCATTCTGCCAAGAAGAGCCAGAACCAGTTTTTCCTGCAGGCTGTCGATGATCAGGGCCGCCCTGGAAGGCAGAAGCCGGGCCAGTACCGGGGCCCCGATCCGGGTAGGCAGTGAGGCCAGCAGAGCCGTATTGTCTTCGATCTCCAGAGACTCCAGAACCCGGGCCGCTTCGTCAGGGTGCTCTTCCAGGTAGGAAAATGTCAGTCCGTCCACTTCAGTCATGGGATTCACTTCGCACCCGCAGAATTACGGGTTCCTCATGAAAAACCTTGGCAGGCACGGCCACCCTCCCCTCTTCTGTCTCCAGGACCACGGAAGTGGCGGTCAAATCCAGAATACGCCCTTCATACTTTGCCATTCTCACTGTCTGGCCAACCCGGTAGTTCTGGCGGATATAGTGGGAACCAATGAGATTGCTGACGAAAGTACGGGCTCCAAGACCGACGGTCAGGGCTACGGCCCCGGTCACGCTGGCCAGTACCAGGGAAGCGATGATAATGAGAAAGGTGACATCAATACCGATCTGGTCAACCCCGATTACCACGGCAGTACCGAGGACCAGGAACTGCCCCAGGCGGGCCAGCAATCTCTTTTCCCTGAAAGTGACAGGTGAGGCGGAGATGACCAGGTCATGAACCAGCAGACTCACCAGAAAACCGGCCAGAATAATCAGACCGCCGACCAGAAGGCTGGGCAGAAAAGCAAGAATTCTCTGCAAGCCTTCGCTGAAAGCAGCCAACCCCAGAACCTGGGTAACGGCAATCAAGGTGAGAAATATGACGATCCAAAAAACCACACTTCCCAGTAACTCAGCGGAAATATCCGGAATTCTAAGACCTTCCAGGCCGCGAATTTTGGCGAGACGACTCAGTAAATGCTCCAGGGTGCGGGCACCTCTGGCAGTCAGGGATCGAAGAAGCCGGGCTGCTATCCAGCCCAGAAAAAGAATGAGGAACGCACCTATCAGCTCAGGAAGAAAGTTGAGCAGATGAGTGGAGAATTCATGGAACCAGTCCCGGACAGATTGGCTCCACTTGCTGTAGTTGTCCATCAGGCACTCCCGGCTGGTTATCCGTTTGCAACAGGCAGCCAATCCGGCTGCAAGGATTGGCCAGTAATCAAACCCTCCCATCAAAGGGTATATAACTCTCCCTCGGATGGCAACGGAATTTCTCAGCGGTCCGGGAGTGCCGGTCTACAGAAGGCGTGCATTTACTCGCTTTTAAAGAAGGCCTTTGATCCTGCTCCGCACACCGGACATTTCTCCGGGGCCTCTTTTTCATGGGTGTGACCGCAAACCTTGCAGACATAGTAGTCACACTCCTCCATGCCCTCAGGATCGGACAAGGCCTTATCGTACATGGCGGCATGTGTTTTCTCAACTTCATTGGCATAGCGGAAGGAAAGAAGCGCCGCCTTGTGCCCTTCTTCTTCCGCCGACTCGATCATGGCAGGATACATATTCTTGAACTCATGGGTTTCGCCGGCTACCGCCTCTTTCAGGTTTTCCTGAGTGTTGCCTATTCCTTTCATGGCCCGGAGGTGGGCATGAGCGTGAACGGTCTCGGCAGCGGCAGCAGCACGGAACAGTCTCGCCGCCTGGGGATAACCTTCCTTGTCCGCCTGCTCGGCGAAGGCGAGGTATTTCCGGTTAGCCTGGGATTCCCCGGCAAATGCTTCCTGCAGATTCTTTTCGGTCTTGCTCATAACAATTCTCCTTCTTCAGTTTTGTTTTATTCCGACAGCTTCGATACTTGACTTTATGTCCAATTCATGTCCAATATTTACGGCTTGTTCTAGCCCCTCAAGAAGATGACCAGTTAACCGGCATCAACTCCCACTCCTGCCCGTACCGATGGGATAGACTACTTATAATAATAGTTATTATTAGCATACATTCTCCATTTGTCAATATAATCGACTGATTAATTTATTTACCCTTCTCTGACTGGACTTCTGGATAATCATCATTCTACAATGAAGAAAAAACCGCTGTACATCCACCCGATATTAGAAATGAAAGCATACCTTGACAGATTCGACTTC
>JBEPXR010000055.1:0-11087 GCA_041641775.1 Desulfobia sp.
CGAAGATAAGTTCATGCACTTGATAAACTTCATTTTCAGCAATGTTCAGCTTGTTCACCGGGACTTCGAGCCAGCCTTCCTGAACGTTGTGAGGGTCGAGATTCACCGCCACCAGGATGATATTGCCCAGGTCTTCCGTGCTCTTGCCATAGAAAATAAGGTGTTCGTTGTCGACCGGGTAGAATTCAAGTCCGTGATTGGATGCCAGGGCGGGGTTTTTCCTGCGGATCGCGTTCATCCTGGATATAAGGGCCCGGAGGTTTCCGGCCTTGTTCCAGTCCCGCGGTTTTATTTCAAATTTTTCAGAGTTCAGGTACTCTTCCTTTCCGGGCACCGCTTCGTTTTCAAAAAGTTCGTAGCCGCTGTATATCCCGTAACTGGAAGACAGGGTTGCGGCAAGTACAAGGCGGATGACAAAAGCCGGACGATCCCCGAACTGGAGGTATTCAGGCAGAATATCGGGGGTGTTGGGGAAAAAATTGGGGCGGAAATATTCCCGGACCTGGGTTTCTACCAGCTCACGGAGATATTCAGTCAGTTCGTATTTTGTATTTCGCCAGGTGAAATAGGTGTATGACTGGCTGAAACCCGCTTTTGCCAGGGCATACATGACCCGGGGGCGGGTGAAGGCCTCGGAGAGAAAGACAGTGTCCGGATAGTCCCGGCGCACCTCGGTGATCAACCACTCCCAGAAATTGAGCGGCTTGGTGTGCGGATTATCAACCCGGAAGATTCTCACTCCCCGATCGATCCAGAACAAAAATACACTCTTAAGTTCATGCCACAGCGCCTGCCATTCAGCACAGTCAAAGTTCAGGGGGTAGATATCTTCGTATTTCTTGGGGGGATTTTCAGCGAATTTGATGGTGCCGTCCGGCCGGTGGCGGAACCATTCCGGGTGCTCTTTCACGTAGGGATGATCCGGTGAACACTGAAAGGCGATATCAAGAGCCACTTCAATATCAAGAACCCGGGCGCTTTTGACCAGAGATTCAAAATCTTCCAGGGTTCCAAGTTCGGGATGGACGGCTTTGTGCCCCCCTTCCTCGGAACCTATGGCCCAAGGGCTTCCAGGGTCTCCGAGTGCCGCCTTCAGGCTGTTGTTGCGTCCTTTGCGGTTGGTGTTGCCTATCGGATGAATGGGGGGAAGGTAAAGGACATCAAATCCAAGCTTGGCTATGTCGGGCAGTGTCCGCTCGACATCCCTGAAAGTTCCGCTTACTCCGGGATCCGCAGTCACAGAACGGGGAAAAAGTTCATACCATGAACTGAAACCAGCCCGGCGTCTTTCAACGGTAACCTCGAGAGCCGGCAAAAAGACCGTTTCCCGGGAGCGGTCCGGATAGCGGGCCATCATGGCACTGAGGTCAGGAGCGACTGAACGGTTTACCTGATGATCCCGATCGCCCTCGGAACGCAGTAGAGCCGCTACATCGATAAGCCATTCCCGATCAGGGGAACAGGCTCTTTCGGCGGCGGACTGGATCATGGCAGCTCCTTCCAGCAGTTCGCTGGCAACGTCCTGACCGGCCTCGTATTTTTTCAGCAGATCGCTTTGCCAGGTTGAGAAATGATTGATCCAGGCTTTAATTGTATATTGATACGTTCCGATTTCCTCCACCTGGAATGCCGAGGTCCACCAGTCATTAACCCGGCTCTGCATAGGCAGTTCCATCCACTCACCCTCCAAGTGACGGAAACTGAGAATTACCTGGATGTGATCGTGGCCATCGGCAAAGACGGCTGCCGAAACCTCGACTCTTTCGCCGACTGTCCGTTTCACCGGAAAACGGCCGCAATCAATGGAGGGGCGGATATCTTCTATCCAGACACGGGAACCTTTTTCGTAGGGGAGTGACTGGTATGCTTCCTTACTTGTCATTTTAACGGCCTTATGATTTTGAAAATTTCGCATATTACAGCAGTGGAAAGAGAAAACGGGTCCACTGTTAAAAAATTGTATCAAATAGGAAGGGATCAAACAAAACGCTTTTTAGCTCAAACATTCCCGAGCCCTGTTATTTTTTTATTTTCGATAAATGACCGGGAGATTTTCGATTGAACAAAGCTCCTTACATTAAGTACACTGACAATATCCCTGGGGCCAGGGCGACCGTATCTTAAAGGCGGACATTCAACGTATTAGGGGAGCAGGATGGGAAAGATCATTTTCTTCGTCACTTTTTTTCTTATTTTTGCGGTTCAAGCCGGGGGGCAGGTACCGTATACCACAACCGGCGACGACCGGACAGAGATTTCCATTACCATTTACAGTCGTGATCTGGCCCTTATCAAGGACCGCAGAATGCTCAGCATCCCCGAAGGCAGAACGAACCTGGAGTTTCGGGATGTCAGCGCCGAGCTGAAGCCGCAGACGGCATTGCTGAGTGGTAAAGGACTTGAGGTTCTGGAGCAGAATTTTGAATTTGATCTGCTTACTCCCGAGACGTTGCTCAAGGAATATGTGGGCAAGGAGGTGACGGTGGTCAAAAGCCATCCCACAACCGGGGAAGAAAGCCGGCAGAAGGCAGTAGTGTTGAGTGTCGGAAAAGGTGTGGTGCTCAGGATGGGCGACCACATCGAGACAGGTGTCCCTGGTCGTCTTATTTTCCAGGAAGTACCGGAAGAGCTTGAGACCAGGCCCAACCTGGCCATGATGGTGGATTACACTCCTGCGGACAACCGGGAAATGGAGTTGCGTTATCTGACTGCCGGCCTGGACTGGAAAGCCGATTATGTGGCGGAGTTGCATGCTGAAGAGAAAGCTTTCGATCTGAAATCCTGGGCCACCATGACCAATCAAAGCGGAGTCGATTACCCTGATGCAATGCTGCAGCTTGTCGCCGGTGAAGTGAATCAGGTTCATGAAGAACGGGCGGAAAGTGGCGGTTATGGCCGGCTCATGGCCAGGGCGCCGGAAATGAAGTCTATGGCTGAAGAAAAGCTTTTCGAATATCACCTCTATCGAGTGGGACGTCCTGTGACCTTGAAAAACGGACAGAGTAAACAGGTGGCTCTGCTTCAAGCGGATGGGATACCCTGTCGCAAGGAGTTTATTTTGCAGGGAAGCAGCCGTTATTATCGGGGACAGCACGGGGAGATCGGCAGGAAAATACGAGCGGGAGTCTATGTTGAGGCGGATAACTCTAAAAAGAGCAACTTGGGAAGGCCTCTTCCCGGAGGCATAGTTCGGGTTTATAAAAGAGACGCGGAGGGAGGCCTGCAGTTTATCGGTGAGAACCGCATTGATCACACTCCTGAAAATGAAATAATCAGATTGAAACTGGGTGAAGCTTTTGACATTACGGCGGACAAAGTGCAGACTGATTTCAAGAAGCTGTCCGGCTTCTCCCGTTATCACTATGTTTATGAGAGCGCCTACCGGATAGAGGTAAAAAACGCCGGGGAGGAAGCTGTGACCGTTAAAGTTGTTGAACCTGTGCCGGGAGACTGGGAGATTCTGGAAGAGTCCCACCTCCATGAAAAAAAGGCCAGCAATAAGGCAATCTGGCGGCTCGAAGTGCCGGAGGAGGGCGAAAGTGTCCTTACTTACAGGATTAAGGTAAGCTACTAATTCGGACAGTGGGTTTGCATTTTACTCTTTCTGTCCCTTGGTTAACTTCAAGAATATTCCCAGGGCGATAAGCAGGGAACTCCCTCCGAGGATAATGCCAACGGGGTAAAAGAGATTACCGGCCAGCTCCAGCTGACTGTACTTGATGATCATGATCAATGCCTCCAGAACCAGGGCAATGCAGACCGTTCCGACAAAGCGCGTGATTGTGCGGCGAATATTGAGATAGATATTCTCTTCACCATCGGCAATGACGTACTCCTTTCCCACCCCGACTCCCAGTTCGAAAATCGCCAGTGAGATTACCGAAGTGTTGACCGACTGGATAATTGCTGCGGTAAGCCCTTTCCCCTCTTCGCTGAAAATAACCGTGAAAAACTGATATATGGCGAGGCCGATGAGAACGGCGGATAAGGCAAGAAAAATAATGGAGAAAGTCAGAGCCATAGCCATCTTTATCTTTGTATACATGATATCTCCTGATAAGGGGATCCTTTCGTCCGTTCCCATATTATCCGAAAGGTGCCTGTAAAATTCGTATTAACTGTGAATATGAAAAAAGAGGGGTTGGAACGGATTGTCCCGTTCACGAATACTCTATCGATTTTGCCGGGGGATTAGAGGGGTGGTTGTTGGAAAATAACCTTAGATTATCTCAATAAGGATCAGGGGAGTAAGAATGGATAGTTCTCTTCAAATTACATATAAAGACCACCGTTGACCCCGAGAACCTGCCCGGTTATATAGCCGGCCTCCTCACTGAGCAGGAAATTGACTGCCCCGGCTACTTCCTCGGCAGTTCCCACTCGTCCGGCCGGCACTGATTTGAGAAGATCTTTCATGGGCAGGTCCTTGATCATCTCGGTTTCAATGAAACCGGGAGAGACCACGTTGACCTGTATGTTGCGGCGGGCCGTCTCCCGGGCCAGGGCCTTGACCGCTCCGATCATGCCTGCCTTGGCAGCAGAATAGTTGACCTGGCCGCTCTGCCCTGTTTCCCCGGCCACCGAGGAAACGGCGACAATTTTCCCCTTCCTCTTAGAGAGCATGGGTTTAATCAGAAGGCGGCTCAGGAGGAAAAATCCCCGCAGATGGACATCCAGAACAGTGTCCCAGTCTTCGGCGGGCATGAGAGCCAGAAGGCCGTCCCTGGTGATCCCGGCATTGTGAACGAAACCGTACGGGATTTCTTCGTCCAGCAGAGGTTCCAGGTTTTTCCTTATTTCATCTTCCCGGCTGACGTCGAATTGGAGAAGGCGACAGTGTACTCCTTCCTTTTCCACTTCCTGTCGGACATCTTCGGCGGCTGCCGATTCAGAGCGGTAATTGAGCCATATATTATAGCCGGACCGGGCCAAGCGCCGGGAGATAGCTGCCCCTATCCCCCGGCTGCCTCCGGTTATGAGAACTGCAGGTTTATTTTCGCCGTTTTTCGCCATGGGACGACTATACTTGGTAGGCCCTCATTTGGCAAATGGAAATAGGCTGGACTACACGTTACGGTATTTCTACTCCTTGATCTCTCCCTGGGTGCCGACCACCACTTCGCTTACCGGTATGTCAGCTCCGGCCTGCTTCATGGCCTCGGCGACTATGCCGCGCATGGAGCCGCAGCAGGGAACTTCCATGATGGCAACGGTGACGCTCTTCACCCCGGACTTTCTGAAAACCTCACTCAACTTCTGGACGTAACTCTCCTGGTCGTCGAATTTGGGACAGCCCATCATCACCACTCTACCCTGAAGCAGTTCCCGATGAAAATCGGGATAGGCCAGAGGTGTGCAGTCCGCGGAGATAAGCAGATCGGCGTCTTTCAGGAAGGGGGCCTCCGGTGGCACAAGTCTGATCTGGACCGGCCAGTGGGAAAGGGCCGAGTTGTTTCCAGCGGTCTTGTTGATGGTCTCCGGCCTGTTGGCTGCCTGGCAGGGGGTCTGCTGGCCGAAACTTTTCAGTTTGGCAGAGGGGCAGGAGGGAGCAGCCTGCTTCTGTTTCTTTTCTTTTTCTTTTTCCTTGAGGAATTCCTCTACTGCTTCTTCGTCGAATTCCTCGGCCTCCCGTTCCACAATTCGGAGGGCGCCCTGGGGGCAGGCACCCAGGCAGGCACCCAGGCCGTCACAGAGTTTGTCCTCGACCAGACGGGCCTTGCCGTCCACGATCTGGAGGGAGCCTTCAGCGCAGTCAGGTACGCACTGGCCGCAACCGTCACAGAGATTTTCGTCTATTTCTATTATCTTGCGTTTTACCTTCATGTTGTCACTCCTTTATAAGGGTTTCCCCGGCTATTTTCCGGCCTGTGGGAGTCAGAAATGAGTTATTGATTATTTTCTCCAGGTGGTCCCTTGCCGGTGGGACCTCTTTCTGTTTTTCCTCCAGGTTGACCAGGAGATCGGCATCGTAGAGAACTTTGAAGTTTCTGGTTTCTTCCTCTCTGGGATGATGGTGGTGACCTATAATGTCACAGACCTCATCTATCAGTGCCGGGTCAGCCTCCAGGCGTTCCAGGATCTCCCTGGCCACTGGAGGACCTTCCAGATGCTGATACTTGGGGCTGCCGCTGCCATGTTTTCTTTCAGCTTCCTTGATGCCGATGTCATGGAGATAAGAGGCAGTCAGAACGACCGCCGCATCTCCCTGCTCAAAGCGGTTGATCTCCCGGGCATAGGAAGCAACCCGTTTCGCGTGTTCGATCCTTTTCCTGTCATCTCCGAAGTAATGCCTCATCTCCCGGGCTACCCTGTCCTTCAGGGATTCCTCCGGTGAGTCTTTATTTTCAAGGCCGGGGATGGTTCCCAGGCATTGAGCGGCGTGGGGACAATAGGAGGCGCATCCCAAGTCCATTTCAGGGTTGAGCATGCGATAACCGCAGGAAGGACATCTCCTTCTGGATTCATCCTTGAAAAATTCAATATCCTTGCCACACTCAGGACACTTGACCTCAAAGATAGCGTCATCTTTCCAATAGCGGCTGTCTTGTCCGGGACATTGCATATTGTCACCTCTGTATTTCGTTATTTTGACTGTATAGTAGCATTATAGCTTCGCTAATTCTTTGATTTAAGTCAAAAGATTTACGTTTTGCAGGTAATCAGGGGTGGTGGTGCTTGAATCTGTTTTTTGTGCCGGAGAAAGGGGCCTTTTTCACTTACAGTCATTGACTTTTCAATTATATGTTTTATCCTTTAGTCAAGAAAATAAAGGGACCCGATGGTGTGGAAGGCTCCATCGGGATTTTTTTTAAATAGCCGTTATCCGATTGGGCGGCAAATGAGGTGAATTATGCAAGTTGAAGACAAAGCTTACGTAGCGATTGATTACAAACTTACCCTGGATAATGGGGAAGAAATTGACAAATCACCCGAGGGGCAACCCCTCGGATTCATAGTGGGAGTCGGTCAGATTATTCCGGGGCTGGAAAAAGAATTGATGGGTAAAACAACCGGGGACAGCCTCCAGGTAACTGTTGAACCCGAGGAGGGTTATGGACAGTCTAGAGAGGACCTGATCCAGGAATTGCCCAAGAGCCAGTTCCCGGATGACGTCGAGGTCAAACCGGGCATGACTTTTCAGGCCCAGGGTCCGAATGGCCCCATGATGATCAATGTGGTTGAGGTACAGGATGAAAACGTCAAGGTCGATCTTAACCATCCCTTGGCAGGCAAACGTCTTCAGTTCGATGTTACCATTAATGAAGTACGTCAGCCTACCGACGCCGAAATGAGTGAAGTCTCCCAAGGCTGTGCCAGCGGAGGATGTGCCTCCGGATGCAGCTGCTAAGACTATCAGTTTCTCGTATTCCAGAAAGCCCGTATCATCTCGATACGGGCTTTCTTTATGGTATGGTGCATTTGCACCAGTTAATCGTAGAAAGTTATTGCCGCTGTTAACGGACAATGGAGATGCCCAGCCTGAGGATCTCAGTCCGTTCCCGATAGTCCAGCAGGCTTTCAGCCAGGCTGGTAACGTACTGGGCCTGGAGATAGATATCGGGACTGCCACCCAGAAAATGATGAAGGGGATAGGTGAGATCGAGCTGCCAGGATGCCCCCTCAGAAGCATAGCGCAGATGGCTTTCGGCCACTAGGCCATCGGCCTTCCCGGCTTTCACTTCCAGATCGAAGTATCCCCGATAATCTTTAAGGTCCGGGTTGTTTTCATCCTCGTTATGCACGTATATCCAAATTCTGGGCGCTATCTGCAGGCCTTTAACCCCTTTTTTCTTAAATGTAATGAGGACCGGTTTCAGGTAGAAATAGTTTGTGCCTCTTGACAGAGTCCCGCCTCTGCCGTTTGATTCGTGCTGGATTCCGGTCTGCAGAAACAGGTGCCAGGATTTCCATTTATCAGGAGCCAGATTGCTGGAGCGGTAAAACAGTTCCGGTTTATAGCTGGTGTCCTCAAAAGGTCTGGAGGCCGAGGTCAGGTCCCAGAAAGAAGTCTGGGTGTAGGCGAGATACAGATCATTCAACCAGGTCCATCTCTTCACGAACCTGCCCTCGGGACTGAAGGGCCTGTATTTAAAGCTGAACTGAAATTTACTTTTTTCCGGTGAAGTTCCTACCAGAAAGTAAATGGGTTCATAGGCCGATATGTTCCGCAGGTAAGGCTGATAGAGGGCAAAGAGTTCATCCAGGGTCTGGTACTCCAGTTCTTTTTTTGTCGAGTTGTCTGTTTGGGAGGTTTTGTCGAGCCTTTCTGTCTGTACAGCCTTCTCCGTCAGGAAATTATCGGAAGCTCCGGCGGTGACCGCGGGAAAATTCAGCAAACAGAACAATCCCGTAAAACAGATATTCTGAAGTATCGTTTTCAGGGTGTTTCTGGCCTCTGGTAATAATCGCATTATGTGCTCCGCAAAGTAGTAGCTTTCCATGTTGGTCTGGCAAACAACAGTACCTTCATAATATGGGAATTTGAGATCCTGAAAAATAGATAAAATAGATTTATCGGCCAATACAGGTGTGGAAGTGCTTTCCCGGGCAATGGGTTCTGGACCAGCCTTTTTCATTTTCATTATTGTCATTGCCTGATCTACAATAGAGATAAGGAGCTCGGGCCAGTTCCCCAATAGGCCGGTTTTACTTCGCTGAAACAGGAAAGAGAGATGTTGCCGGTGTCTGGAGACAATTCCAGTCCCGAATGAATGGAGGATGAAAGATTGGGAGGGGAGAAATGAAAAACAAAGCACTTCTTGCATCTTTTCTGGTAGTCGTTTTCTCTGCTCTTTATCCGGCTTCCTACTGTCACTCCTCCCAGGAGACTCTAAAAGCGCTCTATCTGCTTCTTGAGAAGCAGAGTGCTCAGTTGAAAACAGGTCTCCGGAATTTAGAGCGGCAGACCACGGGTCTGGAAAAAGGTGATGTCAAAGACATTGTCAACGAACTTGACAAAGCCGGAAAAATACTGCGATCCGACCAGGGTTCTTTTGAACTGAAAAACAAAAAAACGATGACCGTTTTCCTTGACCAGTTTGGGGAGGTTTACGATGAGCTTAATGACCTGCTGGATAATTTCGAAAAAAATTCTGACCAGTATCTTGAACGTTTTCTGCGAAGGGGGCTTGATGATGATAACGATGCACTCCGGAGCAAACGTCTTCTTTTAAGTGGTGAAGTCGGGGAGCTGGCAGGAGAGGATCCTCTTTCTCTTGAGACCTCTGCATATCGGGTTGTCCGGGAATACATCCGGATTCGGGAACTTGCCCAATGGATAGCCCGATATCAGATTCTCAATGATGCCGGCTACCGTCTCAAGCTCCTGCTTAATGCCGCTGATAGTTATTTGGGCTATCTGTCGGCAGCTGCTTATCATGGTGATCGACAACTGGTTGAAACCAGGATTACCGCCTATAAGACTCTTCTTGCCGAAATTTTACAGGTTCATGAGACACAGGAAAAGATGGACAAGAGTCTGGCTGTCCGTCTCGAAATGTTTCCCGAAAAACACGGCCGCTTCCTCCTTATGCTGTCCAGCCTCTCCGGACAGGGGGCAGGAGTCTTCAGAGAAACGTTACATTTTCTGGATAACCTGGCTGGAACGGGGAAGCCGGCATTCAGAAAACGGCTGCCACTCAGGTAGGACTGCGGGTTCAGCCAACCATCTTTTCTCTACGGCAACACAGTCATTTGCCCCACTATAGGTTTTATGGCTGAAGAAGTCAGGGTAAATGGCAATTTGCTGAAAGCCCGGTGTTTGCCGGGTTCTAAAAAGGTCCACTGGAAATACAAGAAAACCCCTCTCACTGCCGGGCAAAACCTGCGCGGCTTTTTTCTTATAATACGTTGTATTGATTTCTTTTTTTAATCACTTCCTTTTATCATTGCGTTGGCTTTTCAGTTTGTGGTGCTCATGCCGGGCGTCTTCAGTGGTGAATGGCATGGTAAATGCTGTGGTTGAAGATAAGAAATGCGGGGATGATTTTTTTTCACCCTGAGATTAGGGGAGCCTTATTAGTTAAGGTGTGGTTAACGACAAGCTCTGGCAGTTGAGGTGCTGAAATGAAGATGGGGAAAACAAGAAGAGGTCTTAATGGGCACAAAAAGTCGGGTTGTTCATGTGCTTCTTGTCATACCAGCGAAACCGGAGAAGGCAGCAAAAGAGGAATTGTTCTACGCCGGATGAAGAAGGGACAGGCCGGCACCATAACTGCTGTCAGGGCAAGAGGCGAGATAGGAAAGCGGATACGTGAAATCGGCCTGATTCCGGGAACGCGCATAGCGGTTGAAAAAAGAGCGCCGCTTTATGATCCTGTTGCCCTGAGAGTGATGGGCTGTATAATAACCCTCCGTAACAGCGAAGCTGATAATATTGAAGTCAGGCTGGATTAATCCGGTTATTTGGGAGAAATCTTGCAATTTGCCGCTATGCTTTTGATTTGACTGCAATCCTGAACTGATTGTTTCAGAAGTATACTGAGATCTTTCCGTCTCGAATCGATATCATGGTCCGCCCAAGCCGTCCTGAAAGCGGCAAGAACGTCATCAGGCCCCTTCATTTCCAGAATATTGCGCAGTGTTGCAAGAAAACTGTCCACCTCCTCAATGTGCTCCGAGACAGTGTTTAGGGTGCTCAATAGACTGCCGAGCTGAGACTTTATCTCGGCATCAATATCTTCGGCAGTTTCTTCCGGTATGAATGTTTCCCCCCGACCGGCTTGTCCATGGGCTTTCTTCAGGGCTTTGCAGGCTTCCACCAGGTCCTGGTTTTTTCGTTCGAGAATATGCATCATGTTGTTGAACTCTTCTCCGATCCGCCGCCGAAAGGTGCTGGTGGAATCTTTGTAGACCACACACTCTGAGCACGAGGCGTACTTTCTGGCGAAAGTGCCCTGAATTTCCCCTTCGCAGAGGGTGCCCGCAATCTGCCAGCATCGCTGCGGCCCTCCACCATAGCAGGGACAGTCTTTCTGGTTGCAGTTCATCAATTCATAGCAGGAAGGTAACCCGGTATTTGAAAAACGGACACTGAAATCTTTGTTTTCCGTTGCCTGCAGAATAAGTCCGGAAATTTCTTCAAAGGT
>JBEPXR010000056.1:0-11017 GCA_041641775.1 Desulfobia sp.
GCGAGCTGGACTTTGCGGTAGGCAATGTCGTCGGAGTAATAGATGCTCTTTTCCGCTATGGCCAGAGCGTTACGGCTGCGCCATACATCTTCATTTATCTGATGGTAACGGGAGAGAAGGAAACCGATGTATATCCGTTCCTTTTCAAGAGTTGCCAGGATTTCCGCCTTTTTCAGATAAGGATACATCTCGCTGAAATGCCCGGTCTCCAGGGCAAGGAACGCCAGGGCTGCGTTGGCGCAGAAGGTTTTCCCGGAGGGATCACCAGCCTCTTTTTTGAGAAGAGGTTCGGCTTCCTGATATTTCCCAACCCGTAAATAATCCAGCCCCAGGTAGAGGTTTCGTCTGTCTATGCTCCTCTGGCCGCCTTTTTCCAGTTTCTGCCATTCAGACTGCATGCTGAAGGCTATCAGATAGAGAAAGCGGAGTTGATAAAGGCGGTTTATATCCAGAAAAGAAACCAGGACAAGGAGTTCCTTGTCCTGAGAAACCTCATGGCCCGTAATGCCAGAATCCAGCCTTGCCAGTAGTGCGGTCCTGTAATCGGGAAAAATTTGTTCATATATGCTGTTCAGTTCGGGGAATGATAATTTGCCCACTCTGGATAATCCGCGTATATTGACAGGGAGCAGACGACTTGGGCACCCGGAAGGGGAGTGACCTGTCATGCTGCAATAAAAACAAGGGGTCCCCTCCGGGGACACCGGCAGTTCCCTGGCGGGAAGAAGAAAGTCTATACCTGGAGCCTTATCTGAATCGGATTCGACTTCCTCCGGTAATTTAGGCTTATTCAGGTCTTCATTTTCCATAAGTGGATCCCATCAGAGGGAGCAGTTCAAAGGAGAGCTGGACCAATTCCGGCAATATCGAGCAGGTTAAAGATTTTTTCCTGAGGTCAAGCGGCAATCTCTTTGAGAAAAGACATGCAGCCGTCCGGCTGCCGAATTTATAAAGATCGAAGCAGATTTTTGATCTCCAGATTATCGGGATAAATCCTGGCGGCGGTTGAAGCCCATTTATCGGCCCGGACTATCCTGCCCATATCAAGGTAGGCCCTGGACAGAGCCAGAAGGACCTCAAGATCCTCGGCATATTCTGAAGCCGCTTTTTCCAAATGAGTAACTGCATCCGCGTTTTTTTTGTTGCGCTGAAGGAGAATGCCCAGCATCTTGTGACTCGCCATATTTTTAGGCTGTTTTTTGACCACCATCTGGAAACACTTTACAGCCAGATTATCCAGGTCGTTCCGGGTCGCTATATTTCCGACTTCTTCCAGTAAGCCAACGTCATCGGGATTGTGTCTCAATATGCTTCCCAGAATTTTGGCGGCTTCTTCCTTCTGGTTTCTCTCCAACAGCAGAGTGGCAAAATCAAAAGACCAGTCACGTCTTCTGGGATTTATTGCCAGCGCCCTGCTGAAATGCTGGACGGCCAGATCCACCTTATCTTCTTCCACGAAGAGTTTGCCCAGATTGTAATGAGAAGTTATATCCAGTTGATTGAGGGCAACGGATTTCTGAAAACATTTTATGGCCTCCTTCTTTTTGTCTATTTGCATGTAGAGCTTTCCCAGTTCCCTTAGGGGGCGGGAAGAATCGGGTTTGGCCGTCACCGCCTTCCGGGTCTCCTTTATGGCTTCAGGTACGTTCCCCGCTTCTATCAGTTCCCGGGCTTTTTTAAGATGAACCACCATGGGTTCCGGGGAGCTGGCCCTGGCCAAAATGGCATCTATGGTTTTGCCCAGAGTAGCAGAATCAAAAGGCAGGGCCAGATAGCCATCAACGTCGTATTCAGCCGCTTCAGCCACTACCTCTCTGTTTGCTTCTGCCGTGATTATTAAATAAAGAGTATCTCGCAGGTCCCTGTTATCGCGGACCCGCCGTAGGAGTTCTATGCCGTTTATGCCCGGCAGGGTGTAATCGGCTATGATGAGATCAATTTTGTCGTTCTGTAGAATTTTCCAGGCTTCCCTGCCACTGCCTGTTTCCTGGATTTTCCGTCCGTACTGCACAAGGCGAAGCATGGTCCGTACTGAACGGCGCATGAAATCTCCCCGGCCTGCTATGAGTATATTGATTTGAGTTGGTGTAAGCAAAGTAACTATCCTGATATATAACAGTGTATCTCAATACTACGATATCATACTTTCCAGGAACTGCCGACCGGTAAGTCCCCGAAACTTTGGTCTTGAAGCTGAATCGGTAAACGATAAACCACAGGAGGTGCGGGGCCCTTAGGGGTAAATCTTCTCAGCCAGGCTGTTATGGTTATTTTCCAGCTGGAGGAGTCTGATATTTCTTGCTTCAAATTTCTCTGAATCACGGTCGTTGGGGGCAATCTGAAATTCAAAGATATTTGAGGAGTGGGTAAAAACTTGAGGTGAATTTTCAAAGGGAGACTGGGAACAGTGAAAAAAGAGGCTTCCAACTTCCAATCCTCGGCGCTTGGAAAGCCGATAATAACGCATAAATCCGAAACCACGATCCGGTTTATAGCTGACCACTGTTCCCCGGTGCCAGTCCCGAAGATCCTGATCACCCTGGATCGGCAGGAGGCCGGGTACCAGAAAGCCGGAAATGAAAAAGTCCGCCGTCTCCCTCAGGGCGGCACTGACATTGTGGAAGCCAATGACTTCGACCCGGCACCCCCTGTTCTGGATGGCTGTCACCAGACGGATAAAATCTCCGTCTCCGGTTACCAGAATGATCCGGTCAAGATTGCGGGACTGAAGGAGGGCGTCGATGGCAAGATCCATGTCGGCATTCGCTTTGGTGGTGACGACCCCTTCTTCGTCTACGTAGTGTTGAACGTATTTTTTAATGACCTTGAAACCGCAGTTCCGAACAATATTGTGGTAATTATGAACTTTCTGCCGATATTCGGGATCGTTTTCTGTTCTTTCCCGATCCTCAGCCAGGTAAGAATTGGCTCGGAGAAGCTGGGAGTTTCCTCCGTTGGCGAGGTCGACCAGAACGTCATAACGCATGCCGTAGCCCCCGCTCAGCCTTATGTTTTCTGCATCAACGTATATGCCTGTCTTGAACATTTGAACTGCAGTATTACTCTCTTTGGTCTCGAAATCGAGATCGAAAATCCTGATCGGCCGTTTTTAATGGAGATTGCGGTCTGGTTCAGGCATCCTTATCGTCACTCCCGATATTGAATAGCAGCCGACGATCGCGCTCCTCTTATTCCCACTCAATAGTTCCGGGGGGCTTGGAGGAGATGTCGTAAACCACACGGTTTACCCCCCTCACCTCATTAATCACCCGGTTCGAGATCCGGCCCATTAATTCGTATGGCAGCTTGGACCAGTCGGCGGTCATGGCATCAACACTGTCGACGCAGCGGAAGGCGATAACATGTTCATAGGTTCTTCCATCTCCCATAACCCCGACGGTCTGTATAGGCAGCAGGACGGCGAAGGACTGCCACACCTTATAATAATAACCGGAACTTTTCATTTCATCCAGAATAATAGTATCGGCCTGCCGGAGGATATTGAGCCGTTCTTCCGTAACCTCCCCCATTATTCTGATGGCCAGTCCCGGACCCGGAAACGGCTGACGGTAAATGGCTTCTTTGGGCAATTCCAGAGTCAATCCCAGTTCCCGTACCTCATCCTTGAACAGTTCCCGCAGTGGTTCGATGAGATCGAGTTTCATAATCTCAGGAAGCCCCCCTACGTTATGATGGGACTTAATGGCTGCTGCACCCCTGAAGGATACGGATTCGATGACATCGGGATAAAGGGTGCCTTGGGCCAAAAATTTGACATCGCCCAGCTTGGCAGCTTCCTTTTCAAATATATCTATAAAGCCCAGACCGATCCTCTTCCTTTTTTCTTCCGGATCCACCACAGATTTGAGCTGATCGAGAAAATAGCTGACTGCGTCGACTTCAATGACTCTCAGATGCTCCTGTTCCTTGAAAAAGCGCATGAGCCGTTTTGTTTCTCCGGCCCGCATCAGGCCGTTATTGACATATATGCAGGTCAACTGGTCGCCCACGGCCCGGTGGACCAAGGCCGCAGTTACCGAGGAGTCCACTCCTCCGGAGAGGGCGCAGATGACTTTTGCCCCGCCGACTTTTTCTCTTATGGCGGTAACGGTCGTGTCCACAAATGATTCCATGGTCCAGGTGGGATGACATTTGCAGATATTGAAAATAAAATTGCCCAGCAGATCATTGCCGATAAGGGTATGGGCAACCTCAGGATGGAACTGGACGGCAAACAGGGGTTTTTCCCGATGGCGAACGGCGGCCAAAGGGCTGTGTTCACTGCAGGCCGCCGCTGTGAATCCGGGAGGCGCCTGATCTATCCTGTCACCGTGGCTCATCCAGACCTGGTAACGGGCATCTCCGGTCTCCAGGCCGGCAAAGACCCCGTCGGTATGGAGGATCCCGAGATCCGCCTTGCCGTATTCCCTTTTGGCAGCTCCCGCCACAACGCCTCCCAACTGGTGCATCATCAACTGAGCGCCGTAACATATTCCGAGGACCGGGATCCCCATATTCAGGAGTTCGGGATCGGTCATGGGGGCATCATCATCATAAACGCTGGCAGGTCCGCCGGACAAGACTATGCCTGAAGGCTTCATTTCCCTGAGTTCCTCTAAAGGCAGGGTATAGGGATGAATTTCGCTGTAGACTCTCTGGTCCCTTATCCGCCTAGCAATCAACTGAGTGGTTTGGGAACCGAAATCAAGGACAATAATTTTTTCCTGATGTATATCCATATCAAGTATGAGGTTCAGGGTTCAGATCTTTACGGTCCAGGCTGCTATTCTGCTGCCCCGACCATATATGGTTGGTATCGTTTGGCCGACACTAACTCATTCGGTAATTAGGCGCTTCTTTGGTTATAATGACGTCATGGACATGGCTTTCTTTGAAGCCGGCCGGGCTGATCCGGACAAACAAGGCTTTTTCCTGAAGTTCATTGATGTTGCGTGCGCCCAGGTAGCCCATGCCGGAGCGGAGGCCACCGGTGAGCTGATAAACCGTCTCACTCAGGGGACCCCGGTAGGGGACCTTGCCTTCAATACCTTCCGGGACGAATTTCGCCGTGGACTCGATATCGGACTGTGAGTAGCGATCAGCACTACCCTCACTCATTGCTCCCAGTGAGCCCATACCCCGGTATCCTTTATAAGTCCTTCCCTGATAGAGAAAGGTCTCTCCAGGAGTTTCTTCACAGCCGGCCAGGAGACTGCCGATCATGATGGAGTCCGCGCCGATACCTATTGCCTTGCTCAGGTCGCCGGACTGTTTTATCCCTCCGTCACTTATCAATGGAATGCCGTGTTTCCTGGCGATTGAACTGCAGTCCTTGATGGCTGTGAGCTGAGGAACGCCCACACCAGCAACTATCCTGGTGGTGCAGATCGATCCAGGACCGACACCTACCTTGAGGCAGTCCGCGCCTGCCTTTATCAGGTCTTCGGCGGCTTCGCCGGTGGCGATATTCCCGGCAATTATTTGTAAATCGGAGAAGGTGGATTTAATTTTTTTCAAGGTATTAATGATATTGGCAGAGTGCCCATGGGCTGAATCCAATACCAGGACATCGACGCCGTTGTTCCGGAGGTTCTCTACATGTTCCAGGTCAGTATTCACTCCTATCGCGGCTCCTACCAACAGCCTTCCAAGGGAATCCTTTGCGGCCTGGGGAAATTTTCTGATTTTTTCCAAATCCTTTATGGTGATAAGACCGTGCAGACTTCCGTCATCATTGACTACCAGAAGTTTTTCAATCCGGTGCTCATGCAGCAGGGCCTTGGATTGCTCCAGGGTAATACCCGGTTCGGCGGTTACCAGGTTCTTGCTGGTCATAATATCTTTTACTCTGAGATCAAGGTCTGAAACAAAACGCATATCCCGGTTGGTGACAATTCCTGCCAGCTTGCCTTCCCTGAGAACCGGGACGCCGGAAATATGATACGTCTTCATAATTTCCTCAACTTCGGCCACAGTCTGGTCTTCCTCGGCAGTGACAGGATCGACAATCATCCCGGATTCCGATTTTTTGACCTTTTCCACCTCGAGTATCTGCTTCTCCAGGTTCATATTTTTATGGATTATGCCGATACCGCCCTCCCTGGCCATGGCAATGGCAGTTCTGTGCTCGGTCACCGTATCCATGGCGGCACTTATCAAAGGGATATTGAGGTGGATTCCCCTGGTTAACCGGGTCCTGAGGTCAACCTCGGAAGGAAGAACTGAAGACTTGCGTGGTACCATGAGAAGGTCGTCGAAGGTAAAGGCTTCTCGGATGTTTTCTGGCAGCATTTTTTTATTCCTTCCAGTCGGGACGTAGTTTTAATTCAGTAAGTTGCTTGCGGTTGACCGAGGCAGGCGCTTCCGTCATGGGGCAGGTGGCTTTCTGGGTTTTGGGAAAAGCGATGACATCTCTGATGGTTTCCCTGCCGGTAATGATCATCATGAGCCGATCAAGGCCGAAAGCAATGCCTCCGTGGGGGGGGGCGCCAAGCTCCAGAGCCCGAAGCAGGAAACCGAATTTGTCCTCTGCTTCCTCCCGGTCGATACCTAAAGCGGTGAATGCTCTGTCCTGAAGGTCCTTCTGATGAATACGAAGGCTCCCTCCTCCTATCTCCGTTCCGTTTAAAACCAGATCATAGGCACGGCTCCTCACTCGGCCCGGATCGGATTCCAAAAGGTCCAGGTCTTCCTCAAGGGGGGCGGTGAAGGGATGATGAACGGCAGTATGCCGCCGTTCTTCATGATTGTATTCCAAAAGAGGAAAGTCTGTAATCCATAAAAAATTAAAGGTCTCTTTATCGAGGAGGCCAAGCCTTCTGGCCAGTTCGAGTCTCAGTTCGGCAAGGGCCTCGTGGACAATTTTTTTCTGGTCGGCGACAAAAAACAGCAGGTCTCCTTCCTCGGCATCCAGGGCCTGGGCTATATTTTCCCGTTCTTCGTCAGTAAAAAACTTGGCAATGGGTGACTGCCACTCACCTTCCGCCTTCATTTTTACCCAGGCCAGGCCTTTGGCTCCGAACTGACCGGCAAACTCGGTCAGTTCATCGAGATCCTTGCGGGAAAAATCGGCGCAGCCTTTGGCATTGATACTTTTCACCAGTCCTTCCTTTTCCACGACGCTCTGGAAGACTTTGAAGCCGCAGTTCCTGACGACTTCGGTCAGATTGACCAGTTCCAGGCCGAAACGGGTATCCGGCCGATCGGTCCCGAACCTCTCTATGGCTTCATCATAAGTGAGGCGCGGAAAGGGAAAATCCAGGTCCAGTCCTCTGGTTTCCTTGAAGACCGCCTGCATTATACCTTCGGCCAAATCATAGATGTCTTCTTCCGATATAAAGGAGAGCTCCATGTCGAGCTGGGTAAATTCCGGCTGACGGTCTGCCCGGAGATCTTCATCCCGGAAGCATTTGACTATCTGATAGTAGCGGTCCATTCCCGCAGCCATCAACAGTTGCTTGAAAAGCTGGGGAGACTGAGGGAGGGCGAAAAAACGGCCGGCGTTTACCCGGCTGGGAACCAGGTAATCCCTGGCGCCTTCCGGAGTGGAGCGGGTGAGCACCGGGGTCTCGATCTCCAGGAAATCGGCTTTGTTTAAATACTCCCGGATCGCTTGGCAGGCTCTGTGGCGGGTAATGAGATTGTCAGCCATCCCCGGCCGGCGCAGATCAATGTATCGATAGGTCAGTCTGAGATTATCCGATACGTCTACTTCTTCATCCAACGGAAAGGGCGGTGTTTTGCTGGTGTTTAAAATCTTTAATTCATCTGCAAAGACTTCTATTTCTCCGGTGACCAGCTTTTCATTCACCATACCTTCAGGCCTGCTTGCAACGGTACCCCTTACGGCGATAACCCATTCACTGCGTAGACCATGGGCTTTGGCATGAACTTCCGGGTTGTGTTCAGGATTGAAAACCACCTGGGTGATCCCCCAGCGGTCTCGAAGATCAATGAATATGACCCCTCCGTGATCTCTTCTGCGCAGAACCCAGCCCATGAGGATGGTTTCCTGGCCGAGATTGGCAGTCCCCAGTTCGTTGCATCTGTTACTTCGTTTCAATGTTCCCATGGATTCCATAGGATCTCCTTATTATAGTCGAAATTCTCAGTGCAGAAATTTCAGTTTTAGGATTTCAACCCGGATTTCAGAATGTTCAGGATATCAGCGCTCCAGGTGAACGAATCCGTTTGCAGCGGAAGCGGCTTCTGGTCCCTGGTCCGCATATCGCGGAGTTGGGCTTCTCCCTTTTTTAGTTCTTCTTCGCCAAGGATCAGGACGAAATGGGCTCCGGTCCGGTCCGCTTGTTTCATCTGGCTTTTCAAACTGCGGTCCATGACATCCATGGTCACGGATATTCCTTTTTCCCTCAGGAAATGACTTGCCGGAAATGCCTTCTTCTGGGCTTCGGGCCCCAGGGCGGCGATGAACAGGTCGGTATGCGCCTTTTCATGGACGGTATCCTGCATTTCCAGAAGAAGGGCTATCCTTTCAATCCCCATGGCAAAACCGAGCCCCGGAACGTCCGGGCCCCCCAGTTCGTTGATCAGGCCGTCATAACGTCCCCCTGCTCCGACGGCGCTCTGGGCTCCAAGGTCATCGGTCAGCAGCTCGAAGGTGGTACGGCGGTAGTAGTCGAGTCCCCTGACCATGAAGGAATTGACGGTATAAGGGACTCGGAGGAGGTTAAGGCCGGCCTCAACGGCCTGGAAGTGGGCCGCGCACTCGGAGCAGAGATGATTGATAATGACCGGAGCTTCCTGGTATTGTGTTTGGCATTGTTCGTTCTTGCAGTCAAGCACCCGGAGGGGATTGGTTCGGCGCCGACGGAGGCAGTCATCACAGAGGGGGTCGCAGTCTTCCAGAAACTGGCGCAGGGCTTGGTTAAAGCCGGGTCTGCACTCTGGACAGCCCAGGGAATTAATTTCCAGGCTGGCATTAATGTTGAGGTTGGTAAGGATAAGATGGGCCATGGCCATAACTTCGGCGTCGAGCCAGGGATGATCGATACCGACTGCCTCCACGCTGATCTGGTGAAACTGGCGCAAGCGTCCTTTCTGAGGCCGTTCATGGCGGAACATGGGACCGATGGTATAAAGTTTCTGCAGGGGGCGGGCGGCATGCAGGCCCTGTTCGATATAGGCCCGCAATACTGAGGCGGTTCCCTCGGGTCTCATGGTTACCGACTCTCCATTGCGGTCGGTGAAGGTGTACATCTCTTTTTCCACGATGTCGGTGGCTGTCCCAAGAGATCGGACAAAAAGATCAGTCTTTTCCAGCACCGGAACCCTGATCTCCCGGAATTCGAAGCGGTGGAAAATATCCCTGGAAGTTTCTTCGATAAAACGGTATATATCCACTTCATCAGGGATAATGTCCTTAAATCCCTTTAGAGCCTTGACTTTCACGTTTCCTCCATGCTGAAGTTTTACTGATAAAATAAAACTACTTAAAATAGCCGGATCAAGGGGGCAAGTCAAGTAATGATAGCAGTGGCGAGCGAGGAATCATGAATTAGACATTGCAGCAAGCCGTCAGGTCAGATATTCTGTCTTTACAGCTTACAGCTTACAGCTTACAGCTTACAGCTTACAGCTTACAGCTTACAGCTTACAGCTTACAGCTTACAGCTTACAACTTACAACTCCACAGTATATGCTTTCACTAAGTTTTATCAGGGATAATCTGGATCTTGTCAAAGAAAAAACCAGACTCCGGGGCCTGTCAGTCACCAGTCTTGACAGTTTCATCGAGATTGACAGAAAGAGGCGTGAGCAGTTGGCTGAAGTGGAGAGCCTGCGGAATCGAAGGAAAACGGTATCCCGGGAGATAGCGGAACTCAAGAAACAAGGTGAAGCCGCTGACGATCTCATCGCGGAGATGCGCACCGTGAGCGAGAGGATCAAGGATCTTGAGCAGAGCCTGAATGTTGTGGAGGATGATCTCCAGACTATTGTTATGGAGATTCCCAATCTCTGTCATGAGTCGGTTCCCGTGGGACAGGATGACAGTGATAATGTGGAAATCAGAAAATGGGGAGAACCCCGGACCTTTTCTTTCAGTCCGAAAGCCCATTGGGAACTGGGGGAGGCTGACGGCAGCCTTGACTTCAAACGGGCGGCTAAATTGTCTGGCGCCCGTTTTACCCTGATGACCGGTTTTGCCGCCCGGCTGGAACGGGCCCTGATCAACTTTATGCTCGATCTTCATACTGCCAGCCACGGATATACCGAGGTGCTGCCGCCATTTCTGGTCAATTCCGCTACTATGACAGCCACAGGCCAGCTGCCCAAGTTTGCTGAGGATCTCTTCAAGGCGGAAGGGTGGGACCTTTACCTGATTCCCACGGCTGAGGTGCCCGTGACCAATATATATCGGGATGAAACACTGGCGGTGGACGATTTGCCGATCAAGCACTGCGCCTATACCCCCTGTTTCCGGTCTGAGGCCGGTTCATACGGCAAGGATACCAAGGGTGTTATCCGGCAGCATCAGTTTGACAAGGTGGAGCTGGTCAAATTTACCGAACCGGCATATTCCGAGGAGGAGTTGGAAGCGCTGCTTGCCGATGCCGAAGAGGTTCTGCAGCAGCTGGAGCTGCCTTACAGGGTGGTTACCCTGTGTACCGGTGATCTTGGTTTTGCCGCCACTAAAACATACGATATCGAGGTCTGGATGCCGGCTCAGGGGAAATATCGTGAAATTTCTTCCTGCAGTAATTTCCTCGACTTTCAGGCCAGAAGGGGCGGGATACGCTACCGGCCCAAAGAGGGCAAGAAAAGTGTTCTGGTACACACTCTCAATGGCAGCGGTCTGGCGGTCGGCCGAACCCTGGCCGCCATCTACGAAAACTGTCAGAAGGAAGACGGCACCATTAAAACCCCCGAAGTCCTGATCCCTTATTTCGAGAAGAGGTTTGGGGGGTAAACGCTGGTCTGTGGTGTCACTGGGTAGAAAGGTTCATGCCTTTTACGCGGTAATGAACTCCGAAATGCCAGATTACTTTTCCAGAGCCAG
>JBEPXR010000057.1:0-10982 GCA_041641775.1 Desulfobia sp.
CGCCGGTTCAGGTCGGCGTAGTTTTCCTGAATCCATTCTGATACGTCTTCGACAAAAGGATAGAGTATCGCCTTGCTGATGCCTGTGAGATCCTTGAAAACATCCTTGAAGTTCTCGGCCAGCTCCCGGGCATCCCTCTGGAGCTTTTCCTTTTCTTCTTCCAGTCTGGGACGGTTATCCTTCTGCTCCGTCTTCGATGAGGCAATCATGGATGGCTGTTCGTTTTCTGCGGCATGAGATACAAGGCAGACCGTAGAAAGTAGAATAAATATCAGGGATAGCAGGGATAAAGATTTCATGGACTTACTCCTTTTCGGGCTGTCCGAAACAAAATTTCCAGTGGTTCAGATAAGAGGCATTATACCAGGGAAGGTGAGTTCCTGTCTATCAATAGAGCCCGGGCCAGTCTTTTAGGTTCCGACTGCAGATGCTGCATCAGCATCCTTCTTTCATGGTCACTGTACCGGCGGTGACGGCCGGTCTACTATGCGAAAAAGTCTAACCTTTTGATTTATTTTTCCTTTTATATTTGATAGGTTCGGAGTATTCTGGGAGGGTAGATTTCAGGTTAATGCTGAAAAGCATTTATCTGGTTATACCAGGAAAATGCTTGTATGAACAGCCATGGTTCCTCAGGGAATAACACCAGTAAATATGGGAAGATGAAAGAGTCTTCTGACAACAGAAAATCTCCGGAACGACCAGATTCAGTGTCGCGGGAATCTTTTTACCGGCAGACCCTCTCAGACATTTTAACTTTCTCCACCCGCCTCACCAGAAATGTCGATCTCACCTCGCTTTATCGGGAAAGTACCCATCTCGCTCAGAAAATACTGGATCTCGATTTCTCTACGCTGATGATACTCAGTGATGATAACAGGTCGCTAATTATAAGAGATGCCATCGGTTTTTCCGAATCCATGATTAACACGTTCAGCCTCCTGGAAGGCCAGGGGCTTTCCACTTATGTAGTCACCGAAAAAAAAGCTGCCGTTGTCGAAGACTTTCGTGTTGAGAAAAGATTTGAAGTTCCTCCCGTGGTCTTCCAAGAGGGCATTACATCGGCACTTTCGGTACCGATGATGATCGGAGATAAGGTATTTGGGGTCATGATCGGTCACACCAGGGGCAGGCGCGTCTTTACTTCCGAAGAAATCGATTTGTATCTGTCCATAGCGAATCAGTCGGCAGTGGCTATTAAAAATGTTATGCATTTCGAGTCCATGCAGGACAGTGAGAAACGTTTTAGGGCCTTGATCGATGGAGCCGGAGACGCCGTCTTCCTCTCTGATATGGAAGGGCAACTGGTTGATGTGAACAGTATGGCCTGTCAGTCCTTAGGGTATTCCCGGGAGGAACTCCTTCGAATGTCTGTCTTTGATGTGGATCCGCAGGCTCGAGATCTTGATACCCGGGAAAAACTGTGGTCAAATCTGGCACCGGCCGAACATAAGACAATACTCAGCCATCATAGACGCAAGGACGGTACTGTTTTTCCGGTTGAAATCCGTATCGGTCTACTGCCTCTGCATGACCGGAATTATATCCTTGGTTTCGCTCGGGATATCAGCGAACGCCAGAAGGCGGAAAATGAAAAGCAGGACCTCATGAGACAGTTAACCCAGGCCCAGAAGATGGAATCAGTCGGTACTCTGGCAGGCGGGATAGCCCATGATTTCAACAACATCCTGACTCCTGTTTTCGGCTACCTGCAGCTGGCAATGCTGAAAGCCGAAGATGACTCCGAACTGCAGAGTGATTTAGGGGAGGTAATGAAGGCGGCAAAGCGGGCCGGAGAACTGGTGAAACAGATACTTGCCTTCAGCCGGAGTGAATCCGGAGATCACTACCCGTTCCAGGTGCATGTGGTGGTCAAGGAAGTTCTGCAGCTTCTCAGGGCTTCCATTCCCAGATCAATTGAGATGAAGACGGATATTGATACCCACTGTGGCCTGGTCCTTGCCGATCCTACCCAGATCCACCAGATTTTGATGAACCTCTGCACCAACGCCTATCACGCAATGAGGGATCCAGGCGGCGTTCTGCATGTTTCCCTGATTCCGTTGAAAATTGCCGATGGTGACAGGCCGGAGAACTCAAACCTGGAACCTGGTCCCTATCTGAAACTGGAAGTCAGTGACACTGGCCACGGAATAGATCCAAGGCTGCAGGAGCGGATTTTCGAACCATATTTCACTACCAAGGTGACAGGAGAAGGTACCGGCATGGGACTTTCCGTCGTTCATGGCATCGTGACGGCTATCGGCGGTCATATCGAGGTCCGGAGCGAGCCTGGCAGAGGAAGTACCTTCAGGGTCTATCTACCCGTGATCAGTGAAAGTCGATTGGAAAAGGGGACACTTCCTGAAGGTCATATCCCCAGAGGAGATGAGACCATTATTCTGGTCGATGACGAAGAGAGTGTGGTGGAAGTGGAAATGGCAATGTTAACCAGACTGGGATACAATGTCCAGACCTTTACCGCTCCCCTCGAAGCCCTCGAACGGTTCAGGGCCGATCCGGATAAGTATGATCTGGTTATAACCGATATGACCATGCCCAAAATATCGGGTGATGCTCTGGCCCGGGAAATTCTGGCCCTGCGGGCTGACATGCCGGTTATACTCTGCACCGGTTTCAGCGACCTCATTGATGAGGAGTCCGCAAAATCCATGGGCATTCGGGCCTATGTTACCAAGCCTGTTATCATGCGATCTTTCGGTCAGACCGTAAGAGATGTTTTAGATCAGAAAACCAAGTGAGATATAACCGATATGGAGGAAAACAAAGAATCAGCTGCCAGACACGATCCGGGACACCATCTGCATCTCGAACATGAAGATCCCGTTGTCAGATTTCTGCACTGGGCTATACGCTATGCCGTCAAAATCCTCGCTATTCTCATGGTTCTGGTGATCATTTGGGGAATTGGCGATGTGATTTATGTCCTCTACCAGCGACTTACCCAACCACCTTTTCTGCTACTCAAAATAAATGACATCCTGGCCACTTTCGGTGCTTTCCTGGCCGTTCTAATAGCTATAGAGATCTTTATCAATATAAGGATGTATCTGAGCACCAGCGAAATTCCGGTACGGCTGGTGGTAGCTACAGCCCTGATGGCCATTGCCCGTAAGGTTATAATCTTTGATTTTGAGAGAATCACCCCGCCTTATCTTTATGGAACTGCCGGGGTTATTCTCGCTCTCGGGGTGACCTACTGGCTGTTGACCAAAGAGAGGTCCTGACTGGTCCAGCCGCCGATTAACCGGAATCCGGGGCATTGACAGACCCGGGGTGTTTTGAAGCCTTGAAATCGGGAAAAGCAAGACAGATCCAAATCATTTCTGGCTTACGACCCGAAAATAGGGTAGATATTCGATACACATCAAGAAGAACCTGGCTACGAGTGGATAGGTACCTGCTTTTCGGCCGCATTTTTGCAGTATCAGTATAAGGAGATTTTATGGCGCTTGAGGAAAAGATAGGATTTGTAGGTGGAGGTCAGATGGCTGGAGCCATCATCAAGGGGCTTCTGCAGAGCCGTATCTCAAAGCATTCCCGGATTGTCGTCATTGAACCGGATGAGAAGCGGAGAGAACTCCTGTCCAGTGCTCATAGCGTAAAGACATCCACGGAACCTGGTGAAGCAGCCGATTGCGGTATTGTCATACTGGCCGTAAAACCTCAGATTCTCGGGAAGGTGCTTGCCGGTTATCAGGGTATCTTGACGGAGAAACAGCTGATTATCTCCATTGCTGCCGGCATTCCTGTATCATTCATTGAAGAGAGGCTGGCTGTTGGATCCCGGATTATCAGGGTAATGCCCAACACTCCCGCCCTGGTTTTGGAAGGAGCCTCCGCCCTCTGCAGCGGGGAGGGTGTGTCGGAAGAGGATATAGAGACTGGTATGGCTATTTTTTCGGCCATAGGTAAGTGCGTGAGACTGGAGGAATCTTATCTTGATGCCGTTACAGGTTTGAGCGGAAGCGGTCCGGCCTACGTCTTCACCTTTATCGACGCCCTGATTGATGCCGGGATAAAGGTCGGATTGAAACCGGGAGATGCCAGGGAACTTGTTTTACAGACTATACTGGGCTCGGTAAGGCTTGTCCAGGAGAAGGATATGCATCCGGTAGAACTCCGGGCTATGGTCACTTCACCTGGAGGCACGACTATAGCCGGCCTCCACGTTCTGGAAAAAGCGGCTTTCAAGGGGGCGGTAATGGATGGGGTGGAAGCGGCGGTCAATCGCTCCAAAGAACTGGGTAAGGGATAAGTTGACCGTTATGAAATTCAGCAGGGTGGGTCTTATACTGAAACAGGATTCAGAGAAGGCCCGGAGTCTCGGGGACGAGATGTCCGCCTGGTTGACCAGGAAAGGTGTTGAGACCGTAGTTGACCGTATATCACCCGATCTTGATCTGCTCATCATCCTTGGCGGCGATGGAACTCTCCTTCATATAGCTCCCGAGGCCGGACGCTGTCAGGTCCCTGTGGTTGGGGTCAATCTGGGCTATCTCGGCTTTCTGACCGAGGTTGCTGAACAGGAATGCTTCGAGGCTCTGGAAAAGATCATGGCCGGAGAGGTGCAGGTTGAAGAACGGACCATGCTCAAGACCAGGGTTGTAGGTGGAGCGGAAAACGGCATGTGGCATTACGGTCTCAATGACGTGGTCATCAGTAAAGGGGTGGTGGAACACCTGGTCCATCTCAATACCTGGATGGATGAGGAGTTTCTCGCCTATTACAAGGCGGACGGCCTTATTTTTTCAACGTCCACCGGCTCAACAGCCTATAATCTTTCAGCCGGGGGGCCGATAGTCCATCCCTCCATCCCCTCCATGCTTCTTACTCCTATATGCCCCTTCATGCTGGAGAGCCGGCCAATACTGCTGCCGGCAGGAGTCTGCTGCAAGTGCAGACTGGCGGCCCAGGCCACCGATCTGAAAGTCATCGTTGACGGCTTCCATCTCTGGGATATGGGCGAGGAAGATCTCCTGGAGATTAAAACTGCGGGAATGCCGTTGCAGCTCATTTCCTCCCCCCGCAAGGGATATTTTGATATTCTCAGGCGCAAGCTCAACTGGGGCGGCAGAGATCCTCTCTAAGCCTTGTCTTTAAGTGGTCCAGAAGCTGATAGGGAATGGTCTGGTTGCCGGAAACCCGGCCCATTCTGATATTCGGCTTGTTTCTGCCATGGAAATCGCTGCCTCCGGTAATAAGAAGGTCAAATTTCCTGCACAGGCCGAGGAGTCTTTCCTGGCTTTCCCGGTTGTGATTGGGATAGAATACCTCCAGACCGGCCAGTCCATCTTTTTTCAGCTGGTTGATAAGAAGAACGAGAGCTTCGTCATCCAGGCCGAGAGTCAATGGATGGGCCAGAACTGCCAGGCCGCCGGCCTGCCGGATTATGGCGATCGCCTCTCCGGTAGTCAGCGTCTTTCTGGGCACGTAGGCGGCACAGTCTTTGCCTAAAAAACGCCTGAAGGCGTCTTCAGGAGTGTGTACTATATTTTTTTGATGGAGCAGCCTGGCCAGATGAGGTCGCCCGGCCTGTCCCCCATTAGAGCATACCTCCAGCTCTTCCATGGTGATGGTAAATCCCATCTCCTGCAATTTCTCGATAATGCCCTGGTTGCGCCTGTCCCTGGCCTTCTGGATATCCTGAAGTTTTTCCAAAAGTTCAGGGGATTCAACCTGCAGGCCATAACCCAGAAGATGAAGAGATTTGTCACCCGCAACCGCGCTCAATTCCACGCCGGCTACAATCTCCACCCCGGATCTATGGCCCTGCTCAACAGCTTCCTGTACTCCGGCCACAGTATCGTGATCGGTAATAGCGACGGCTGCCAGGCCGCGGTTTGAGGCTTTTTCAATTGTGGCGGAGGGGGTGTAGGTGCCGTCGGAAAAGCTGGTATGAACGTGGAGATCGATTACTCTGGTTGCAGACATCACTACATATTACATGGCTAACTTTTTCTTTGCATTGACTTTTTGTTTTTTTTGGTGGAATATGGCATCCCGCGATGTTCAAAAAGATTGCAGACAGGATATAGTAATTAATGTTGGACGCGCAACGGCCCGATTGGATAACTGATAAATGAGAAATTGAGAACCGGGAACCAGAAAATTTGAAACAGCAACCCTAACTCGTTAATTTCATCAGGAGATATCCAGGAGAAGATTATGGCCCAGATAGACGCCTTTTTCAAACTTATGCATGATCAGGGAGCTTCAGACCTCCATCTCGTTTCCGGTCAAAAGCCTTTACTGCGTATACGGGGCGATATGGAGCGGGTCAAATATAAGGAACTCGACAACGACAATCTGAAGGCTATGCTTTACGAGATTGTCAGCGAAGAGAAAGTCAAAGAATTCGAAGAAACCGGTGACGTCGATTTCGGCTATGAAATTCCGGGACTGGCCCGTTATCGTGGAAATCTGTTCCAGGAAAGGAAGGGAGTTGGGGCTGTCTTCCGGGAGATTCCCAGCGATATTCTGACCTGCGAGCAGCTCAACCTTCCACCGGTGATCCGTAAACTGGCAAGTCTTCCCAAGGGGCTCGTTCTGGTTACGGGCCCCACAGGCAGTGGTAAATCAACTACTCTTGCAGCTGTCATAGATGAAGCCAATCGGACCAGGAGCGATCATATCCTGACCGTTGAAGACCCTGTCGAGTTTGTCCATAAGAGCCAGAAGGCTCTGGTCAATCACCGTGAAGTGGGAACCCATACCCAGAGCTTCGCAAATGCTCTGCGTGGAGCCCTGCGTGAGGATCCCGATATAATCCTGGTCGGTGAAATGCGTGACCTGGAAACCATCGCGCTGGCTATGGAGGCAGCGATGACTGGTCATCTCGTTTTTGGCACCCTACACACCTTGAATGCTGCCAAGACCGTGGACAGGGTAATTGAGATTTTTCCCGCCAACCAGCAGGCCCAGGTCCGTTCCACCCTCGCCGATGCCTTGAAGGCCGTAGTATCCCAGACTCTTTTTAAACGGATTGACAAGAAGGGGAGATGTGCCGCCCTGGAGATTCTGATCTGTACTCCTGCCGTACGAAATCTGATCAGGGAAGGGAAAACCTTCCAGATTCCTTCCGCCATGCAGACCGGTAAGAGATACGGTATGCAGACCCTGGACGACTCTATCATGGAATACCTCAACAAGGGCTGGATAGCTCCGGAGGCCGCCTATACAAACTGTATTGATAAGAGTAAGTTTGCCCAGTATCTGACCAAACCGCCTGCTGATTTCACAGACGTGTAGAATGATGATCAGTCAAATGGTCCGGAGCGGGGTTGAAAACCCTTTCCTGTTTGTCTGTCGTAAATGTTTCGATTTCCAGACCGCCTTTCCTGACCTTGAAGATGATGGTGCCCCTGCTGGCCGTATTGAAGATCCGGCTTCCCAAAGCCCGGTACAAAGCGGTAACCTCGGGGGCCGGAAAGGTCTTCCTGCGGTATTTCCCCGCCGATATTACCAGACAATCTGGGCTGACTGCCTCGGCGAAATCTTCCGAGCCTGAAGTGATACTGCCGTGATGGGGGGCCAGCAGAACATCGGCCTTTAGATTCAGATCCCGCCGAAGAAGCTGTTCTCCCGCCTTGTTTTCAATATCTCCGGGAAAAAGAAAGGAATGGTCATTGCTGCTCAGCTTCAGGACCAGACTCCTGTTGTTATCCTCCGGATATCCGGCACCAAGGTGAAGGTCTGCCACGTTGCGCAAAGTCGAGATAGAGCTCTGACTGATAATTTCATTCTGATCCGGGACGATAAGCGTGCATCCTATTTCCCTGATGGCCTGCATCAGGTTATCGGCCACCATGGATCCACCCGGGACAGGATCGTTCAGCCAGACCTTTTCGGGCTTGAATTGCTTGATGATGAAAGGCAGACCGTTATAATGGTCGCCGTCCAGATGACTGACCACCAACTGATCGATCCTGTCTATTCTCTTTTTCCAGAGATAGGGAGCAATAACAGCCTCACCCACGTTGAAGCGCTCCGAATAGGGGCCGCCTCCGTCGATTACCACAACTTCTCCGCCTTCCATCTCCAGTACGGCTGAACTGCCCTGTCCCACATCCAGAAAGCTTACCTTTTCACAGCCCTGATGGGCCCGGCGGTACTTGTTATACCAGGGAGTGAGAACCAGAATGGCAACAGACAGCCAGATCAAAGGTTTTCGGTACCATGTGTGTGGCCGGCCTCTGATTAGAGCGGCAAGGAGGAGGTAGTAGACGCCGATTTCCAGAGGAGAAGGCGTGGTAAGCCGGAAATCGGCAAAAGGGAGTTCCGCCAGAACAGCGGTTATTAGATCCGCCCCTTTCATACCCAAACTGCCGATTTTAACCAGCAACCCAGCCAGTTCAGGAGCAACATAGATAAAGGGGATGCTTATCAGACCGAATATGAGAGACCAGAAACAGATTAGTGGTTCCACAAGCAGAGTGGTAACCGGGCTGATTGGAGAGAAGCGGTTGAAATGGTAGAGAAGTAGTGGAAGGGTGGCCAGGCAGGCGGCTGCAGATACCAGAAAGGCGGAATAGACCCAGTTGATAACGTGATCGGCTGAGAAGAAGAAAGTCGTGGACGATTTGGTTGAGCTGACAATGGATGTTATCCTGGGAAGGACGGCGGTGATGCCGATAACAGCCCCGAAGGACAGCTGGAATGAGGCGGAATAAAGAAGCCAGGGATTAACCAGAAGGATGACCAGTGCCGCTATGCTGATATGGGTCGGAAGGTGGTGCTGGCGGTCATTGAGTATGGCCAGAAAAAAAATGGTTGTCATGATTAAGGCCCGGACTACCGGGGGATTGAACCCGGCAATTAAGGCATAGGACAGCAAAACGGGCATGGTGAGGAGGCATACCAGTTTTTTTGCATGATGGCGGAGCAGAAGATGTTCGGAACGTTTGACCAGAAAGGTAAAGACCAGGGCGCAGCAGAGGGCGAGAAGTCCCATGTGGATACCGGAGATGGCAAGGATGTGCATCACTCCAGTTTTTTTGAAGTTTTCCTGAACCGCCTGGCTGAGCATGGACCGGTCACCGGTCAGGATGGCCATGTACAAACCGGCCGTAGTGACTGGAAGCCTTTCTTGTAAAAAGGTATTGATCCGCTGCCGCAATTTCTCGGCCTGGATCGATAGCCAGAGGTGAACTGGCAGTGTACTGGGATTTAAGCGGAGTTCAAGTATGTGGCTTTCTGATTTTACCCAGCCTTGCAGGTAAACGGATTTTGCTGCCAGATAAGCGGGATAATTAAAACTGCCGGGAGTGCCATAGCGGTCAGGCCTGGAGAGCACAGCTCTGGCCAGCATGGGGGCTCCTGGAGATATGGAAGGGGGGAAAATACCATCCATTCTGAGCAATATTTTGGTCTTGAGGGGCAGAGAACGCCATTGAATGAGGCTGCTGAAACCCGGTTGGTCTCCGGTCTTGAAGGAAAGGCTCTGGTCAGCAGGAAAAAAGAAGTGGTCAGCCAGAAGAAGAAATTTGGTTCTCCCGGTCCCGGTTTCAGGGCTGGCCAGCAGTCTTCCGCTCACCACCGCCTCTTTTTTTTCCGGGAAGATCTGCTGGAGTGTCTTTACGGTTTCGGAATCTGGAGATACGGAAGAATGTAGAATTCCGGCCAGGAAGAAAGGAAGAGGATAAAGCAGCAGGAGAGAGGGATTTTTTTTCCGGAAGCACAGAGGGAGAGCCGCGGAAATAAAGAGCCCGACCCAGATGGCCGGAGAATCATAGGGTTTTACTGCCGTCCAGCCGATTCCGGCTGTAAAAGCGATTGCCGCAATAATCAGCGGACGGCAGTTCAGAAGTTCTCCTGCCTGTGCCTGAAAAGAATTAATCCAGGAAATTTTTCAGTTTTTCCCTTCTGCTGGAATGGCGTAGCCGGTTAAGGGCTTTTTTCTCTATCTGTCTGATCCGTTCCCTGGAGACATCAAACTGTTTGCCGATTTCCTCCAGCGTATATTCCGCATCAACTCCGATCCCGAAACGAAGCCGGACTATCTTTTCCTCTCTCGGACTCAACGTGGTCAGGATCGTGGTTATCCGTTCGGAGAGTTCATTATTTTTTACCGCTTCATAAGGGGAGATGGCTTCCTGGTTTTCCAGGAAGTCACCAAGACTTGAGTCATCATCTCCCACCGGTGTTTCCAGCGAGATCGGTTCTCTCGAAGCTTCCAGGATCGCCAGAATCTTGTCCATGGGCAGCCCGGTTTTATCGGAGATCTCGAGGGGGGTGGGCTCGCGTCCGAGCTCTTTCAACAAGGAGTAAAAGGCCTTGAAAAACTGGCTGCGCAGTTCGAGAAAGTGGACTGGGAGCCGAATGGTTCGGGTTTTGTCGAGTATCGCCCTGGTGATCGCCTGACGGATCCACCAGGAGGCATACGTGCTGAACTTATTGCCTTTTTTGTAATCAAAACGAAATACAGCCCTCATTAATCCCAAGTTGCCCTCCTGGATGAGATCGGCCAAGGTCAGTCCCTGATGCATGTAACGTTTGGCTATGCTGACCACAAGCCTCAGATTGGCTTGGATCATAGCGTCCTTGGCGGTCTCTATTGACCGGACATATAGAGTTATCCGGTAACGCGCCTCTTTCAGGACGGCATCTTCGCCATTGCTTTTGGCGATCTGGACAATAGTGCGGTGCAGGAGGTTGAGATGCTGCTTTTTCGGCTTCAGGGTGGGGTCCCGCTGTTCCCATAGATCAATGCGCTCGTTAAGTTGTGTGATCTCCGGATGATCCGAATCGATTTCACGGATTGTCCGGATAATGGCGTTAAAACCACCCCTGATAATTCTACTGTATTTTTCTTCCTCCTCAGGACTCAGGAGTTCGTAACGCCCCATCTCTCGAAGGTAGGTTGTTGTGGCCTCTTCTATTTCCTGTTCATCAGCTTTTTCTTTTACACTATCGACGCTGTCATCGACTTCAACTTTGACTTCGTCGACTGAAACGGGGCC
>JBEPXR010000058.1:0-10887 GCA_041641775.1 Desulfobia sp.
GTTCAACTGTATGGAACATATTTTTTTCTCATTGTACGGGGTCGACCCATATTATCTGTCATTTTCAAAAAAAGTGGCGGCAGTTGATCTACCCCGCTGCACTACACTCAGAAGGGCATCTTTAACACTGAACGGAACGGGCTTCAGCTTTTCCGGCACTGCGAAGGCAGGGCCGTTGAATTCTTCGGCCGCAAGCAGGGGATACTCTATATCCGCTGCTCTGGATCCAGGGTATTGACGCCGCTGGCATGCCCTGCTCAACAGATTGACTTCGGGTTTCAGCGATAATGCTTCCAGGATCGAAGTATCCAGGGCCACCGGATTCCAGGAACCGGCGACAATTTCGCTGCCGACCGGATGTCCCCTGACCGGACCGGTGCCCTGCATACCGACTATTCCGTCAAGCAGAGTAAATGTATCGACAGGAATGGCTTCCAGAATATCGACCAGCATGGCCAGGAAGCTGTCAACTTCCCGACCGAGGCTCTGATGCAGGAGCCACTTGCGCCAGGCTATCACCAGACCAAACAGATTCTTGACAGCCAGGGTCATGCCGAGTTGTGCGTGAGCCTTCAGCTTCGGCAGATTGACCAGCAGATCCGTCTCAAAGGTTTCCCGGGCAAATGTTATCATCCGTCCACTCCGCAGTTTCACTCCGGGGCCCGGAGAAAAGTTCACGACTGTTACGTCCAATCCTTTCAGGGCTTCCAGAATGCCGCAGCTTCGCATGACCTGGCTGGCGCTGCCAAAGGCCGGAGAATCACCGATTGTCACCTTCGAACCATAATCCAGGAAATGCCTGGCTGCTGCAGCAACAAACAGCGGGTGGGTGCAGGCGAGGCCGTCATGCCCTCGGGCCATGACCAGATTCGGTTTGAGAAGGACTTTCGTTCCTGGAGAGGGCACCCGGGAGAGTGAAGCACATATCTTCCCGATACATTCTCCTATATTGTTCCCGTCATAATCGGGGCAGGACAACATTCCCACCGCGGTCGACTCGCTATGCATTTACCTCCTCGATCCAGGAATAATTCCGGGTTAACCTCCTCTTACTTTTCGGTCGCTTCGTCCTGCGTTTTCGCCCAGTTCAGGAGTCCTCCGGCCGCCAGAATCTCCCGATGCCGGTCAGAAACATCAAGCCTGGCCTGAAAGTTTTCTCCGTCAACTCGAACCTCAAGCACATCCTTCCCATCTTTTATGGCCTGGCGAACTTCGGGAATTACCACCTTGCTCCCTTCTTTCAGGAGATCATAATCGGCAGGATCAGCAAAAGTGAGAGGCAGGATGCCGAAGTTGATCAGATTGGCCTTATGTATGCGGGCGAAGCTTTTGACCAGCTTGACTTCAACACCAAGGTAACGGGGGGCCAGGGCTGCATGCTCTCTGGAGGAGCCCTGACCGTAATTTTCACCGCCCACCACCATGCCATGACCGTGTTTTTTGGCCCTGTCCACGAACTCTTCATCCAGGCTGTTGAAGACATATTCACTTATGGCGGGGATATTGCTGCGCAGTGGGAGAATGTGGGAGCCAGCCGGCATGATATGGTCCGTGGTGATATTATCTCCTGTTTTGAAAAGTACCGTCCCCTCCCAAGTCTCGGGCAACGGCTCCAATTCGGGGAAAGGGGCAATATTTGGGCCCCGGACAATGGCCACCTTGGAGGGATCCTCAAGTGGAGGTTCAATTCTGGAATCACCGGGGAGATACTTCTCCGGCAGAGAAAATTCGGGAAAATCTCCCAACTTGCGGGGATCGCAGATCCTACCGGTGATCGCTGAAGCCACAGCCACCTCCGGGCTGCAGAGATAAACCAGGTCGTCCTTGGTCCCACTTCTTCCTGGAAAATTCCTGGGAAAGGTACGGAGAGAGATGGAATCTGTTGCCGGAGCCTGCCCCATGCCGATACAGCCCAGACAGCCCGGTTGATGAATCCTGGCTCCGGCCTCGATCAAGGTCAGCATATCACCCTGCTTATCCAGGTTGACCAGAACCTGGCGACTTCCCGGATTGATCTCAAAGCTCACATCTGGGCTTACTTCCCGGCCCTCCAGAGTCCTGGTGACCACCATCAGGTCGCGCAGCGAAGAATTGGAACAGGAACCAACGAGGACCTGGGAAACGGACTTGCCCTCAACCTCACTCACCTTGACCACGTTATCCGGGGATGAAGGACAGGCAATCATCGGCTCCAGGCTGGAAAGATCAATCTCCATCAATTCATCGTAAGATGCCCCTTCATCGGCCTTAATTTCCCGCCAGCCATCGGCCCTGCCCTGACTTTCCAGAAACTTTCGGGTATTTTCATCGGAGGGAAATACCGAGGTGGTTGCCCCGAGTTCAGCGCCGAAATTGGTAATCACGGCCCGGTCGGTGACCGAGAGTTCCTCTACTCCCGGACCGAAGTACTCCATGATATAACCCACTCCACCTTTCACGGTCAGCTTTCGGAGAATCTCCAGGAGCACGTCTCTGGCCGATACCCAGGGACTGAGCTTTCCGGCCAGCCTGACCCCGTAAATCTTCGGCATTATAAGATAAAATGGTCTGCCTGCCATGGCCATGGCCACATCGAGCCCCCCGGCCCCGATGGCAAGCATTCCCAGACCACCACCGGTTGGAGTATGGCTGTCAGACCCCAGAAGAGTCTTGCCGGGCAGGCCGAAACGCTCCAGATTAATCTGATGGCTGATACCATTGCCGGGGGGTGAGAAATAGAGGCCGTATTTTCGGGCCACAGACTGAAGAAATCGATGGTCATCGGCATTTCTGAAATCCGACTGAAGCAGATTGTGGTCCACATAACAGACCGAAGTCTCTGTTTTTACCCTCGGAATGCCTGTGGCCTCGAACTCCAGATAGGCCATGGTTCCGGTGGCATCCTGGGTCAGAGTCTGATCGATCCTGATACCGATCTCCTCTCCTTTTTTGAGTTCCCCCTCAACAAGATGTGATGCTATTATCTTTTCTGCAACTGTCTTTCCCATACTTTCCCCTGAACCGGCAGATACCGGAGTTTAATTTACCGCTTATGCAAAAAATACAACGACAGTGATTCTATTGACCTGCAGGTAACCAGTCATATAATTTGACCTAAAATATTACGCCTCCACTGATTTTGCCATCATTTTTTTGACAAACCTCCCCCATAAAGATGTCAAAAAAATGGCTTTCGGCTTGCTGTTGTGGTGGTTATTTCCTCTTTTCTCTTGCTCAACGGGGCTTGCGGAGATGGCACACAATTTGCTGGACTACTGTAACACGTTACTGATGCAGATAGTTACCCAGAGGAAAACTATTCAGAAGGAAAATAAACATGGCTGAACAGGAAACCGAACAGACCGGCAATACGGAAGAACCGAAAAAGAAAAGCAAACTTATTCTCTTTCTCATCATCGGCATTGTTTTTATACTCATCGCCGGAGGGGGATTTTTCGCCTATACAAAATTCTTTGCCTCTCCTCAGGAAGGCGGAGAGCAGGGAAACGGTAAACAGACTGAAAAATCTACCCCTGAACCGGTGGGTGAAATGTTCTCCCTTGAACCTTTTGTAGTCAACTTGGCCGATCCCCAGGGTGACCGCTACCTTAAATTGAAAATCAGCATGGAAGTCGATGACCCTGCAGCGGTGGAGAGAGCCCGAAAACTCTCCCCTAAACTCAGGGACATAGTGATCATGATGATAAGCAGCCTCGCTTTCGAAGAAGTCATGACTCCGGAAGGAAAACTCAGGATACGAGAAGAACTGCGTACTCGTTTCAACAGAGTACTTGAACCTTACAGAGTCGAAAATATCTATTTCAGTGAATTCGTAGTTCAGTAACCGGAAGCTTTCAAGACTGCCTGAAACGTAACACTTAACAACAGACACTTATGGAACAGATTCTCAGCCAGGACGAAGTTGATGCCCTGTTGAAAGGGATTTCCGGAGGGGAAATAGAAGAACCGGAGGAAGAACCGGAAGAGGAAGGGAAGGAGTATAAGCCGTACGACTTCACCAGACAGGAGCGGATCGCCCCTCTCAAGATGCCCGCTCTCGATGTTATCAACGACTCTTTCCTACGGGCCATACGCTCCTCCCTCTCCGGTCTCCTGCGCCAGGTTCTGGATATAACTGCGGCTCCGATGGAACTTGAAAGATTCGGGGCTTTCGTCAGGACCCTGCCCGTACCCAGCAGTCTGCAGATATTCAAGATGGATCCCTTCCGGGGACAGGCCATGTGCATCATCGAGCCCAAACTGGTCTTCACCTTTGTTGAAAACTTTCTCGGAGGCAGCGGCAGGAGATCTGCCCGTATCGAAGGACGTGACTTCACCAGTATTGAACAACGGCTCATACAGAGAGTCGTCAACCTGCTGCTGGCCGACCTGGAGAAGGCCTGGAACAACCTGCAGCCTATAACCGTCCAGTTTGTCCGCAGTGAGATAAACCCTCAGTTTGCCAAAATATGTGAACCGGAAGATGTCGTCATAATTAATCGCTACGACATTGACATGGACCAGGCCTCTGGCAGCATAACAACCTGCATTCCTTTCAACAACCTGGAATCGGTCAAACAAAAACTGATGACCTCCGTCCAGCGGGAACAGAGTGAGGAGGATATACGGCTGCGAAAAACCATCAAGGAAAATATTGAGAATCTTCCCCTGGAGATCAGGGTTGAACTGGGCAAAACCACTTTGTCCGTCGGCAATATACTGCAATTGAACGAAGGAGATATAATTCAGCTGGATAAAAGGCAGGATGAAAAACTGCCCATCTACTTTTCCAATCGTAAAAAATTTCTGGGAACCCCCGGCATTCATCGGGGCAATAAAGCGATCAAGCTGCACCGCAAGGTGATCGACCCCAACAAGGAATGAACCGCGTGAATCACAGAAGAGGTATTTGATATGGCAGACGAAAACATGGACAAGGAATCATTGGATGATGCCTGGGCAGAGGCATTGGCAGAGGCAAATCCGGAAGAATACGGCGACAAGACCCAGCAGCAGGGGACGGAAAGCAGTAATAGCCCCGATAAAGGGAAATCCGCCGATTTTGAGGAGTTCTCCAGAAAGAACCAGGAGTCGGAGGAAAAATCCAGTAATCTTGATTTCCTCCTCGATATTCCACTCGATGTGACCGTTGAACTGGGCCGGACCAACATGATCGTGGACAAGGTTCTGCAGCTCAACCAGGGATCGATAATAGAACTCAGCAAGGAAGCCGGGGATACCGTGGATATTTACATCAACGGCAAGATCCTCGGAAAAGGCGAGGTGATTGTCGTTAACGAACGCTTCGGCATCAGGATCACCGAAATCATCAGCCAGGCCGACCGGGTCAAATCACTCGGTTAAACCGGAGATTCGTGAAGCAAGGTGGAAAAGGTACATAGAAATATCATGATGTCAAAAACCAGTTACAGGATGGCAGCCGGATTACCTGGCCTTCTGGTTCTAATCCCAGTCTGTTCATGGGCTCAGGGTGCAGGCACATTCGAGGCCCCCGGCATGATGGCTCCGGCCATTTCCTTTCTGAAAGTTATAGGTGCGCTGGGTCTTATTATAGGTTTAATGGCCCTGCTCTTTTTCCTGCTGAAAAAGATGGGCTGGAACCGCACGGCTCTGAAACAGGGATCGCTGATTCAGGTCCTGGATTCCAGAATGTTAACGCCGAAAAAGTCCCTGGTCGCAGTGCAGATCGGCGACAATGAGGTGCTCCTCCTCGGAGTCAGTGAACAGAATATCACCCTTCTGAGCCGCCTTGAAGACGGGAACCTGTCCTCCAGTGACGATAAGCAGGAAAATAAAGCGGAGAAAAGAAGCTTTTCCGACCTGCTCGACAGGTCTACCAGAAAAAGAGGCATGAGAGTAGATCAATGAAGCGCTCGAGACGATACAGCCTGGTACTCACCCTGTGCCTTTACTGCCTGTTTTTTCTTTTGGCGGCAGGCCCGGGGAGCGCCGAAGCCATAACCCTGCCCACCCTGGAGGTAGGTCTGGAGGAAACCGACGATCCTCAGCAGCTCTCTGTGTTGATAGAGATTCTGCTCATTTTCACAGTTCTGTCCGTGGCTCCGGCCATTCTCCTTCTGACCACCTGTTTTACTCGGCTGATCGTGGTCTTCTCTTTTCTGAAACATGCCATGGGCACACAGCAGATGCCTCCGCCACAGGTCCTGATCGGACTTTCCATATTTCTTACCCTCTTTATCATGACCCCTGTCTTCAAGGATATTAACGAAGAGGCAGTCAGACCGTATCTTGCTGAAGAGATAAGTCTCCAGGAAGCATACAGCAGCGGCATCACCCCTTTGAGAAACTTCATGTTCCGGCAGACCAGGGAGAAGGACCTGTCCCTCTTTCTCTCTATCTCAGATTCAGCCAGGCCCCAGAACAGGGATGATGTGGCCACCACTGTTCTTATGCCGGCCTTTGTCATAAGCGAACTCAAGACCGCTTTTCAGATCGGTTTTGTTCTCTTTCTGCCTTTTCTTATTATAGACATGGTGGTGGCCAGCGTCCTTCTCTCCATGGGAATGATGATGCTTCCGCCGGTTATGGTTTCCCTGCCTTTCAAGCTCCTGTTATTCGTCCTGGTGGACGGCTGGTATCTGATTGTGGGATCCCTGGTAAAAAGTTTTGGAGTGTAATCATGAGTCCTCTTCAAGTTGTCAGTTTAGGCCAGGATGCTGTAATAGTCACCCTTATGGTGGCCTCACCTCTGCTGGGAACAGGTATGGTAATTGGTCTGATCGTTGCTCTTTTCATGGCGACTACCCAGATTCAGGAGATGACTCTTACCTTCGTCCCCAAAATCATCTCCGTGCTGATAGCCCTGATTATTTTCGGATCCTGGATGCTGGTGAAATTAATCGATTACACCCGTAACCTCTTTGAAAGCATTCCTACCCTGGTTGGTTAGATTTTCAGGTGCAGACATATGGTTGATGGTGAACTGCTCAACTGGACGACAAACCAGATCTTCGTCCTCCTCATGATAATGATCCGAACCGGTCCGCTCATCTTCCTGATGCCGGTTATCGGCTCAAACTCCGTTCCCACACAGGTCAAAATCCTGGCCACGGTTATAATTGCCATGGCCCTGACCGGTGTCGTGAAAATAGATTCGTCCTTCATGCCCGAGACATCCCTGGGCTTTGTTTTCTTTGTCATTCCGGAAATCCTGCTGGCCCTGATTCTCGCTTTGTTCAGCAGATTCATATTCGCTGCCACCCAACTGGCCGGGCAGATGATCGGTATTCAGATGGGCATGGGGATGGCCGGAGTCATGGATCCCCAGTTCGGCATACAGGTTCCGGTGGTGGGACAGTTATGGAATATTCTGGCCATCCTCCTCTTTCTGAGCATCAACGGACATCACATCTTCTTCCATACACTGGCGGAAAGTTACCAGTGGGTGGCACCCGGAACTATCTATCTCGACCGCCCCGTGTTTGAGGGAGTGATACAGGGGGCTGGTCATATGTTTGTTCTGGCCGTC
This sequence comes from Desulfobia sp., assembly GCA_041641775.1. Classification (GTDB taxonomy): domain Bacteria; phylum Desulfobacterota; class Desulfobulbia; order Desulfobulbales; family SURF-16; genus JAWLDV01. Next base: position 7,490 of record JBEPXR010000058.1, read on the forward strand.
AAAATTATGGCTCCCGCCTCGGCAGCAGTATTTTTCACCCATGTGGCCATGGGGATTATAGCGAAAACGGTCCCCCAGGTTCCTATCCTGATTGTAGGAATGCCTCTGAATATAGCGATTGGTCTTATTTTCATCGGCCTGTCTCTCAGCTATTTCATGCCCGTGATGATAGATCAGTTTAACATGCTGAGCCGCCTGCTCCCCAAATTAGCAATGGGTCTTGGAGGATAAGTAAGGGATGGCTGAAGAACAGAGCGGTCAGGAAAAAACTGAAGAACCCACTGAGAAACGCTTACGCGAGGGGAGAGAAAAAGGTGACGTGGCCAAAAGCACTGAGGTACCTTCAGCTCTCATTCTCCTCCTGGCCCTGCTTGCCATCTATATGATGAGGGGCTGGTTCTACGACAAGCTTCTCGCCATATTCCGTCTTTATCTCCCCAATCTGCACACCATAGAAATTACCAGCGACAATATGGTGGCTTTGCTCAGGGAAGCTTTGATCGTCATGGCCATTCTTCTAGGCCCCCTTATGGTGATTATCATCACGGCTGCCCTTATCGGCAATTTCGGTCAGATTGGTTTTTTATTCACCACGGAGAAGATGGTCCCAAAGTATGAAAAAATTGACCCGATCAAGGGACTGGGCAGGATGTTTTCCATGCAAACCCTGGCCACCGGCCTCAAATCAATCGCCAAGATCGTCATCGTGGGGCTGATCGCCTATCTTGAAATCAGGAAATATCTGCCGGATACTCTCCCCCTCACGGATCAGGGTGTCTATCCCATCTTCGTCTTCTATGTCAAGGTATCATTCTGGATATTTCTCAAGTCGGCAATAATCATAGCCGTCCTCGCCGCCGCCGACTATGCCTTCCAGCGCTGGCAGTTCAAGCAGAAAATGAAAATGACCAAACAGGAAGTGGATGAAGAGGCCAAATCCACCGAAGGGGATCCCCAGGTAAAGGGGAAGATCCGCTCCATACAGCAGGAAATGGCCCGAAAAAGAATGATGGCCGAGGTCCCTGAAGCGGACGTGGTAATAACCAACCCCACCAGGCTTGCTATAGCGCTTCGCTATGACGGTGAAACCATGATATCACCAACTGTTACAGCCAAAGGCGCCGGCCTGATAGCCAAGCGCATCAGGGATATAGCCAAAGAGAACAACGTTCCCATAGTGGAGGACAAACCGTTGGCCCAGACCCTCTATAAAGAAGTGGAAATAGGCAGCCAGATTCCCGAAAACCTCTTTCAGGCTGTGGCCGAGATCCTGGCTTATGTCTATAATCTCAAACGGGAAAGTGCGTGACCTTTCTCCACTCCCCGTTTGGAAAATTCATTGCTGCTCCCAGCCTTCCCCGCATTCTCATTAATTGCCCTATATTTTTTTTCGGAATGCCTGAAAATCGCTGATGAAGAACCGGAAACACGACCGCATATGGCATAATAATTGCTGATTACCCTGACTGAAACGTCCCCCTCCTCTCCGGAAGCTGGAAAAGCAGGCATTCGGACGGAAAGGATGAAACAGGGAATTGACACATAGTCAAAAAAATGGACATAAGATGAAAACGGCTGATACCACAGACGCTGAATCTTAAAACAATACACAGCATGGCTGAAGAAACAAATATAATAAACCTGAAAGGCTTCCAGGTAGACACGTCCAGCCTCATCATGGCTACGGGTGTTGTGGCGATCCTGATGATCATGATCCTGCCCCTGCCCACCCTGATGCTGGACCTCCTTCTTTCCATGGGAATAACCATCGGAATTGTGATCCTGCTGATGTCCATGTACAACACGGATCCCCTGGAATTTTCGGCTTTCCCTTCTCTTCTGCTGATCACGACTCTGTACCGGCTTTCCCTCAATATCGCCTCAACCCGGCTCATCCTCCTCCGCGGTCATGAAGGTGAAGGTTCCGTTGGCCAGGTCATCCAGTCCTTCGGCAATTTTGTGGTAGGGGGGAATTTTGCCGTCGGTCTCATCATTTTCCTTATAATGGTGCTGATCAACTTCATTGTCATCACCAAAGGCTCAGGCCGTATTGCCGAAGTATCCGCCAGGTTCGTTCTGGATGCGATGCCCGGCAAGCAGATGGCTATTGATGCCGACCTCAATGCTGGCCTGATTGACGAGAATACCGCCAGAACGAGAAGGGAGGAAATCTCCAGACAGTCCGAATTTTACGGTGCCATGGATGGTGCTTCAAAATTCGTGCGCGGAGAAGCCGTTGCCAGTCTGGTTATCATGGGCATCAATATCCTCGGCGGACTGTCCATCGGGGTCCTGCTCAGAGAAATGAGCCTGGTGGAGGCCGCCCAGACCTTCACCCTGCTGACTATAGGAGACGGCCTCGTTTCCCAGATACCGGCCCTGATCATCTCCACTTCTGCCGGTATTATCGTCAGTAGAGCCGCCTCGGACAGGAGTATGGGAAAAGAACTGGCCAGACAGTTCGGCAGACAACCCCAGGCCCTGGCAGTGGCCTCAGTCATTATCTTTTTCTTCGGCATCATCCCTGGCCTTCCCCATGTTCCTTTCCTGGCTCTTGGTCTGGTCCTGGGCTTTCTGGCCTATATGATTTTTCAGCAGCAGCAGGCGACGAAAGCGACCGAAGAAGCGGAGGCGGCCGAAGCTGCCGAAGCGGAACTGGAACCACCGGAAGGAGCTCCGGAAACCGTGGAATCCTATCTGCCGCTTGATGTACTCGAGCTGGAGGTAGGATATGGACTCATTCCCCTGGTCGACGAGAACCAGGAAGGTGATCTGCTGGAGCGCATCAGAGGAATCCGCCGGCAGTTTGCCACGGATTTGGGCCTGATTGTTCCGCCGCTTCACGTCCGGGATAACCTGCAACTCAAACCTGATGAATACGTGCTCCTTCTTAAAGGGGTGCAGATTGCCCGTAACACGGTTATGAGCGGCTATCTCCTTGCCATGGCGGCCGGAGAACCCAAGAGAAAGATCGAAGGCATTGAAACGATGGAACCGGCCTTCCAGCTTCCCGCTGTCTGGATAAAACCGGAGAAAAAAGAAGAAGCCCAGCTGGCCGGGTACACGGTAGTGGATATATCCACGGTAATCGCCACTCACCTGACCGAGGTACTCCGGGACCAGGCTGACGAGCTTCTGGGCAGACAGGATACCCAGAAACTGCTGGATCGTCTGGCCCAGAATCATCCCAAGGTCGTAGAGGAACTTGTTCCCAATCTCCTGCCCTTGGGCAATATCCAGAAAGTTCTGCAAAATCTGCTGCGGGAAAGAGTATCAATCCGTGACATGCTGAGCATCTGCGAAACCCTCGCCGATTTCGCACCCATGACCAAGGATCCGGAGATATTGACGGAATATGTCCGCCAGAAACTGGCCAGATCCATTCTGAGCAATTACAC
>JBEPXR010000059.1:0-10856 GCA_041641775.1 Desulfobia sp.
AAGAAGCGAAGATACGGTCAACAGGCCCAGAGGTGGAAAAGAGGCCTTTCTGGAAACAAAATTCAAGGCATATTTGAAACTCCAGAACGTTACGGGATAATCAGGATAGACCATCAGTATCTTCATGATTGCACCTTCGCAAGAGAATGACCGTTTCTATGGAGGGGAAGCCGTCGAAGGGGAGAGGGCAAAACGTTCCAGCAAGTTTTACCGGAGTCATACGAACTCGATAGAAATCAGTTTATCCTCCTATTTTATTACAGAGCGGGAGGATTGGTCAAACCTCTTTTACCCGAAATCAGGTTAAAAATATTTTTATTCGAGATCATCGATCCAGCTGACTGCGGCCGCCACCGTGGGAAATCCCACTGTGCTTATCAGAAGCAGGACGGCCTGGTAAACCTCCTCTTTTGTGGCCCCGGCCTCATAGGCCCTCCTGGCATGGCTGTGGACTGAGCCTTCTGATCTTATGGCGGCAGCAGCCGCCAGCTGAATGAGCTGGGAAATTTTCTCGTCCAGCGGCCCTGATTTCCTGGCCGCTTCTCCCAGAGACTCCGAAGCTCTTATGAGGGATGGAAATCTGTCTTTCAGGGACTCATAGTGTTTGGGCAATTTCTCGTTACGCATTTTCCAACCTCCAGTAAAAGATGAAATAGTACTTTCAGGATATAATAACTTGAAAAGATATACAAAAGTCTTTTAAATGTGTGAGCTGGCCGACCGAAATACCGCGACTACCGAAAAACAAAGAAGACAGAAAATATATGAAGAACAGGGAAAAAGGACATCGGCAGCGCCTGCGCGACAAGTTCCGGAACAGGGGAATCGACTCTCTGAATGATGATGAAGTTCTGGAACTTCTTCTGACTCTGGGAACTCCCAGACGGGATTGCAAGGAGATGAGCAGAAGTCTTCTCAGGGAATTCGGCTCCCTGCCCGCCATTTTTGAATCCTCCGCGGGTGATCTTGAGACCATCCCGGGGATAGGCCCGCAAAACAGTTTCGCCCTGCACTTCATCCAGGCCGTCTCCCGTCGCTACCTCTATCAAAGACTGCGGGGCAAGCAGTATCTTTCCTCATCAAGGGAAGTGGCCGACTATCTGAATCATGCCATGCGCCATCTCAAGAAAGAAATTTTCAAAGTCATCCTTCTCGATACCTCGCTGGCCATCATCGAGACCAAAACCTTATTTGAAGGATCTCTATCCAAAAATACCGTCTATCCGAGGGAACTGGTGAAACTGGCTCTCGACTACCATGCCGCCGCCCTGGTTATCGCCCACAATCATCCCTCGGGCAACCAGGACCCCTCACCGGAGGATCTCAAGTTGACCCATCACCTGTATCTGGCCTGTTCCATGATCGACATAGCTTTACTCGATCATCTCATAATCGGCAGGACGGATACCCCTTACAGTTTTGCTGACCAGGGGGATATGACTGAAATCAAGAGGAAATGCCAGCACCTTATCTGATACCATCACCTGCACTCCCGCCCATATCTGAGCCGACGATGAAACGAAGATATCTTCTTCCACTCTCCCGGCTGCTATGGGTGGGAGAATAGAAACAGTAACCCATGCCGGCAAACCGAACATCCTCCCGAGCCATAGGGGCTGCCCTTTATGTCCATATCCCTTTCTGTCTCAGCAAGTGTGCCTATTGCAGTTTCAATTCCTATCCCGTTCGCCTCTTTGATCCAGATGCCTATCTGGCGGCTGTACACGAACAGGTCAATATGCTGGCAAACCATCCGCTTTTTAGAGGCGCCTGTTTCGATTCGGTGTATGTGGGAGGAGGAACCCCTACCTGTATCGCGGCTGACCTGCTCCTGGGTATGCTCAGCCATCTGAAAAAAACTTTCCGGATCGACCCAGACAGCGAGATCACCATAGAGGCAAATCCCGGAAGCCTGGATCTGGAGGGACTGGAGCGGTTGGTTTCGGCCGGGGTCAATCGTCTTAGCCTCGGGGTGCAGAGTTTTTCCGAAAGACTCCTCAAGGCGATCGGCCGGAGTCATTGTCTTGAGGACATCTATCTGGGCATTGAAAAAGCCGGGAAAGCAGGGATTGCCAACCTCAGTCTCGATCTGATTTTCGGCCTGCCCGGCCAGACTCCAGAGGACTTCCAATCCAGCCTTGAAGCTGCCCTCGCACTCTCTCCCCTGCATCTGAGTCTTTACGAGCTTATGGTGGAGGAAAGGACGCCTCTGGCTGATGACGTGGCCGAGGGGAAATTGATTCTTCCTGCCGAGGACAGAGTTGCCGAAATGGCGGAGACCGCTCGAACCATCTGCCGCAGGAGGGGCTTCAAGCACTATGAAATTGCCAATTTCGCCCGGGAGGGCTTTTATTGCCGCCACAACCTCCACTACTGGCAGAATCACGACTACCTGGGGGTGGGAGCCGGGGCGGTGACAGGCTGGCGGGGCCTGCGAATCCGCAGTGAACATGACCCCGGAGTATTCATAAAACGGGTCGGAGCAGGCAGGTTACCGATTAGCGGATTGGAAGGGCTGTGCAGGGAAGCCTCCTTCCGGGAGACCGTGATAATGGGCCTCAGAATGACTGATGGGATCTCCCTGATCAGTCTGCAAGAGCGTTTTGGGATGAGCCCGGCCAGCTATTACGGAACGGTCCTGAACCGTCTTATGGATCAGGATCTCATTGAAATCAGGGAAGACCGGCTCCGCCTTACCGCCAGAGGTCGGCCGGTGGCCAACCAGGTTCTCCAGCATCTGGTCTGATCACCTCGACTTCTGTTCTCAGGGTCATATAGGCAGGATATGAACCTCTTCACGCACGTCATGAGTTCCGGCCAGAATCAAACCTTGGCGGCCGTCTATACTTATCTCGTCGCCGCATTGAATGGTATGATCGTTGATTACCCCCTTTTCTTCGGTCTCGTAAACTTTGAGGGCCTGGCAGCCCACAACACAGGTTTTGCCGAGTCTCAAAGTGACCACGGAAGCATGGGAGGTCTGTCCACCCCTGGCGGTCAGAAGACCGTCCACCCGGGAGATGGTATTGATGTCTTCGGGCACGGTGTCCTGGCGGATCAGGATAAGAGGGGTATTCGGAAATTTCTCTTTCAGCTCGTCTATGTTGGCATCGGTGAAAACGGCCCGACCAGACAAAGCACTGCCGCTCACTCCTATACCGCTTCCCAGGAAGTGCTCGGCGAGGGCTTCCTCGTTCTTGAAGGTGTAAAACTTCTCCTTCTGCTTGATGGTGAACATGTCTCTGGTCTGCAGTATATAGAGATCTTCCGCCCGGGGACCCTCAAAAGTGAACTCTATCTCCTGGGGGTTCCACTGCTTCTCATAGACCAGGTTCCTGGCAATGGACAACAGTTCCCGGTACACTTCCGGGGCCTGTTTCTCCAGGGTCATCTCGGTGGGACGGCCATCTATCTCGGCCTGCTCCATGGAGATGGGATGGGTGGTTACCAGTCCGCCGACGATATCTTCTCCCTGGTCTCCGGAAGCGTAATCCCCCCAAAGGGCGACCCGCCGGACCTGCCGATAGGGATGAGCGGTGAAGACCACTCCGCTGCCTGCCTGGCGCGACATATTGCCGAAAACCATGGCCTGGACAATGACCGCCGTCCCCCAGTAATCTGAGATACCCATAAGCCTACGATACTCCATGCTTTTTTTTGTATCCCAGGAAGTCAGAACCTTCTCGATGGCCGCGCTTAACTGAACCCATGGATCCTGGGGGATGCTTATTCCCAGCTTGGCCACCTTGTTACGGTAATTAAGGGCCAGTTCCTCCATCTGTTCAGGAGAAAACTGGCCCTTGACTTTCACCCCGTGACGCTCTTTGGCTTCGTCCATCAGGGCCTGGAAAAACTCCCGGCCTACACCCTGAGCCATGGCCCAGGACTGGACGTAACGACGGAAATTATCCCAGGCCAGATAGGCCTTGCCGCTTGATTTGGCAAAATCGCGGGCTATCTCTTCGTTGAGTCCCACGTTATGGACCGTGGCCATCATCCCTGGCATTGAAATGGCCGCCCCGCTGCGCACTGAAATCAACAGGGGATTTTCAGGGTCACCGTATCTCCTGCCCGTTTTTTCCTCAATGGTATTCAGGGCATGGCGCACCTGATTCAGGAATTCATTTCTGGCCAGGAAAAAATCATTGACCACCCTCCAGCAGCGGAAGATCTCGGTGGTCACAATGAAACCGGGCGGGACCGGCTTGTTGTCACAGGCCAGGACACTGAGATTGTAACCTTTATTACCCAGGAGAATGAGATTTCGGTAGTGAGGGCTTCTCCGGTCTAAAAAGAGAATCACCTTTTCAGGGTTATAGGTCATGAGCAGATCAAGCATCTCCTCATCCAGCATCTCTTTCTGGCGTTCCAGGATGTGGTAAATCTTACTGATGAAATTATCAAGATGCTGAAGACCGAAGGTCTGGGAGATAAGATCCCTCATAAAGGACTCTGACAGACGATGTATGTCCTCAGCCTCAATCCTGCCAGATTCTCTGTCCTGCTGCTGCACCAGCGATCTGTATTTGGGCAGAAGGTTGGTTGCCCCTATCTGGGGAATGATGATGGAGAGGTTGTTCTGGTGGATATTGGTATAGTAGGCGTAAATCACATCTTTGACACCTTCGGAAAGGCCGCGGAAAATATCCAGATACTGGGTATAGGAAAACCGTTTTATTCCGAGCGAATTGGAGAGCAGCGAGACATAGGTTTCCAGCCGCCGACTGGTTATACCGTCAATCTTCAGGGCTCTGAGATAGAGTCTGAGGCACTTGAGGATGCGGATGAAGGTGGCCCTGGTGATAAAAGTCAGGTTGATGGTTGACGGCAGCTTCTCCAGATAAATATTGGCCATCTTCTCGAGGCGGAAAGTAAGCCCCAGGGCATCGAATTTCCTCTCACTGTACCGGCCGTAAACCGAGGGGATGTCAACCGCTATGTGGCGCTTGTGGTAAATCTCCTCTTTTGCCTCGAACACCTCCGGGCTGAGAATGATTTCCTTCAGATTCTCAAGGTGATCCAGTAGACTGTCGAGGCAGTTTAAGGTCTGGCAACTCTCCAGACTGGACAGGAGGTCGACCATTTCCGGGAAACCCGAGGCGGCAGCCTGACCCAGATGATGTTTGAGTTCCTGGTACCCCAGATTATACTTCAGATCGAGCAGCCTGTACATCTTCACCAGCAGCCGAAAGCGCTGTTTTTCGTGCTCAGGCACATCCTGCTGTTCCCGGAGAAAACGCTCCAGCCTTTCCTCCTCCAGATCAAGAAGATCCCGGGGTTTGTAGATACCGCCTTTCTTGAAAACAGCCACGGTCAGGCGGTGGATATCGTCAATATACTTGCCCTCGGTGCTGACCTGATGAAAAACATGATCGGGAAGGTAATAATCGAGTCCTCTTTTTTCCCTGGTGTACCAGAAACGGATAATGGACTCCAGAAAGCCGACAATGAGATTGGAACTCTCCACATGGCTCTGCTTGCGTAAAAAATGAATGAGGATATCTTTACGTTCATGAATTTCATCCACTTCGGTGGAAACGTCCCGCAAGTCTCCTTCCGCACCTATATCGTTGAAAAAAACCGGCATCAGCTTGGTAAACTGTTTAACCAGATTGTAGACCGGTGTGACCGGATGATTGAGCAGTCGGCTGATATCTTTCTGAAAGAGATCGGTATCCTTAATGCAGGTTCCGGTGAGTTTAAGGTTGATAATCAGAGCGGAGAAAAGAGTGGCGCACCACTTGGGTTCCTGCATGATCAGGTTCAGCCAGACTCTGATATTGGTGAGATGGGCCGGATTGACCAGAGGCTGCCAGTCTTCGTCAACTCCTGAGATTTCGGCATACTGGAAGCCGAAACGAACCGTCTCCCAGAGAAAGGTCTCCACCAGCCTTGAATTCTCCCTTTTGAATACTTCCGTGCCGATCACCTGAATACACTGGAGGGCGGTATGGGGATAGCGGCTGATATTGTCCTGCAGCAACTTCAGGGTAGTGAGCAGAAAGGTGTGGATCTCTTCAAAGCTCTGCTTGCGTATGAGCTTTACCAGACTGCGGTTGATCTCGCGGAGGCTCTCTTCATGGATAAGGTAGAGCCCGGGAGTCCTCATGATGCGGAAGAGAAAAATCAACCTCCGGTTCTCACTGAAATCATCGGCTCCTTCCTCACCCTTTTCCCCGGAAGCAAGCTTGGCGGGAATCTCTTTGTACAGTCGGACAATATCCATGTGCCCGGGCAGCTCGAGGAGCTGCTCCAGTTGTTCGGCATGAGTCTCGGCCTTGATGTTGTTGAGACGGTCCAGGTGTTCCCTGATTCTGGCATGGGAGATATTGTTAAACAGACTGCCTGCCTCCCAGTCCCGGCACATATCCTGGCATTCTTTGGTGAACCAGGGCTGGGGATCCTCAATCTCCAGCCAGTACCGGTAATTGAGACTGAGAACCTTGGTCATCAGTTGTGTTACCGGGTCCAGGTCAATGGATTTTGTCTCCGTATGATACCGCAGAAGCAGACGGGCGATCTTTTTCATAGGATGCCGTCCCTGGACCAGGTACATCAGAATTTCCGTATCCAGGCTGGCAAGATGCTCGCATATTTCAACCAGGACATCCTCATATTCGATCAGGTCGGTACCCACCGTGGTGATCACTCTTTCCACGTAAGCCAGCAAGCCCTCCATTGCCTGGGAGACCAGGTCAGGATACTTCTGGTTTTCCTCGAGAGCGATGAAATAGAGATCGGTAAATCGGAGAAAGGCCACCGGCCCCTGTGACGACCTGACGAAGAGGGCGGTGTTCTTGAGGACGAAGGTCCGTAATTTCGGCAACAGGAGTTTCCAGTTCCGGTAGGGATGGCAGATCTCGGTCAGCAGTTCATGGAGGGTATTGTGTATGCCCCGATACTCCTGGACGATCTCCAGAAGTACGTTCAGGGACGGCTCAATAATGACTTCATCTACCGCGGTTTCAGCCAGATTGGCTTTCAGGGCGTCGGAATCAAACGTCATGGTCTTTCGATAACAACCTCTTTGGTCTGTCTTCCCCACTGGAGGGCCCGTTGATGGGAGTTGAAATAGAGATCCAGGCGTTCGGGTCCCTTGATGGCTCCCCCTCTGTCCTCCACCCTTCCCCAGCCATAGTCCGGAACGTGCATGAGGGTACCGAAAGGATAGTAACGGGTATCTGCTGCGATAGTGCCGTATTCGCGAAACCAGAGCCAGGGAAAGACAAGCCGGACCGGGAGCATCCAGGGATGGACAAGCGTGTCCAGAGAAAAAAGTCCCGGTGAAGGTTCACTGGGAACGGAGCCGTCCGCAGTAAGACCGGTATATTCCGTGCCTTTTCGGGAGCCTTTGCTGACATACCGGTTCCAAAAATCAAGTTTCAGATATTTCCAGCTCCCCCGTTCCCAGTCGCAGCAATCCCCGCACCCACAGTAGGCGGTGGTTTCCATTTTTTTTACCTGCTGTGCTGCACAACCTGAGAGCAGAAGCAAAACAGCAAGCAGCAGGAGACCTTGAATCCTCAACAGGCAGTGACTCACAGGGGCACCTCGTCCACAGCTTCCGCAGCCTGGTCGATGGCATCGTGGGCCTGATTCCCGGCCACCGGAACTATGGAGATCACGGCCCCGCCAACCCGCATGGGGACGGAAACCAGCTTGGTTAATAAGCAGCCGTTTAGACTGAAAGAGAGAAAAACCAGTATCAAAATTATCCTGTAATTCATAGAGCGACCTAAATCGCCTTTTCCTTGTCCATGTGCAGGATCAGGTCAAGCACCCGGTTGGAGTATCCCCATTCGTTGTCGTACCAGCTGATGATCTTGACCATATTGCCTCCCAGAACCTTGGTCGATATAGCATCAACCACCGACGAATGGGGATTCCCCTGATAATCGATGGAGACCAGCGGCTCCTCGGAGTAGCCCAGATATCTGTTGCTGGCTTCCTGCAGGGCCTTGTTCACCTGGGGCACGGTGGCCTCCTGCTCCACTTCCATGACAACATCGATCATGGACACGTTCGGCGTGGGGACGCGGACAGCCATGCCGTCAAATTTACCTTTCAATTCCGGAATGACCAGCGAAACGGCGGCAGCAGCCCCGGTTTTCGTAGGAATCATGCTGACGGCGGCAGCCCTGGCCCGGCGTAAATCCTTGTGGGGATAATCGAGAATGCGCTGGTCATTGGTGTAGGCATGCACCGTATTCATAAACCCTTTAACTATCCCGAACCGGTCTCTGACAACCTTGGCTACCGGGGCCAGACAGTTTGTCGTGCAGGAGGCGTTGGAAACAATGTTATGGCTGGCCGGATCGTATTCATGTTCATTGACCCCCATTACAATGGTCTTGACATTTCCCTTGGCCGGCGCCGAGATCACCACTTTCCTGGCCCCGGCATCGATATGGCCGCTGGCCTTTTCCGCTTCGGTAAACAGACCGGTAGATTCAATGACATATTCCACTCCCAGGTCAGCCCAGGGAATCTCGGCCGGATTTCGAACATTGAAGACGGCGACATGCCTGTCGTCAACCACAATCCCCCTGTCATCTGCCTTAACCTCCCTCTTGTACGTTCCCATGATCGAATCATATTTCAGAAGATGGGCCAGACTTTCATTGTCGGTGAGATCATTTATCGCCACTATTTCCAGATCACGAAAGGCCTCATCCTGGTCCACCGCTCTGAAAATGGACCTGCCGATTCTACCGAAACCATTGATGCCTACTTTGATACTCATTTTTTGCCCCCGTTCATAATGTCAGAATGTAAAATTGGAAATTACGAAATTGCAGTTTAATGGCTTTGAATTAGTCCTTTAATAAACTGGAAAACCCCTGCGGCTTCAGATCTTGAAACTCTCTTCATAAAGTTTCTCATAACGATGCATCACTTTTTCCCAGGTATATTTTTCATAAACGGTTTCAACAGCTTTCTGCTGAATGGCCCGTATTTGCGCCTTATCTTCCATAAAGACTTGTTTGGCTTTGAGCATAGTCGCCATCAGGGCCTCCGCGCCTCTATGCCTGTAGGCAAAACCTGTTTCCCCGTCTATAATTTTGATCAGCCCGCCAGTGTGATGAACCACCGGTATATTACCAAAGAGTTGGGCTATGAAATCAGTGAGGCCACAGGGTTCGTACATGGAGGGCACCAGAAAAAAATCACCTGCGGCATATATCCTGTGGGCCAGAATTTCATCATACCCCTTAAGTACAGCCACCCTCCCTTCATGCTCTTTTTTCCTTGTCAGACGAGTCAGGCTCTCCTCGATTGCAGCGTCGCCGGTGCCCAGGATAAGAACCTGGAAATCAGATTCCTGGACCAGCAGCTTCTGCAGAGCCCGGGCCAGTTTGTCTATACCCTTTTGAGGTGTAAGCCGGCTGATGCAGGTGAATAGAGGGGTGTTTTCCATCGCAGCGAGGGAACCGCTGACACTGACCCGGCTGTCCATCTCCTGTCTACCGATGGAGTCGATCAGGTCGTTCCTGCACTTTGTTTTTCCCTTGAAATCGCCGTTAAGAGGAGAATAGGCCGCGGCAATGCCCAGTTTTTCCGGATGCTCCGGATTAAAATCCTCAGGATTGATACCGTTGGTTATCCCCCTGATTTTGGAGCCCCGGCGAAGCAGGGTGTGTCCAAGCCAGCCGGTCATTGCATCATGGTCTGTCTCCACCAGCTCGCGGGCGTAATTCTCACTGACTGTATTCAGGAGGGCGTAGGGAGCTGCAGCCAGGAAAGGATCAAACCCGCCGTCCAACAGACTCTGCCGGATCAGGGCTTCAGGGAGACCGGTGATCGCCCTGGCAAAAGACAGATCATCCACATCCTGGTGATAGCCGACTCCGGCATTGTGGATGGTCACCAGGCAGCCACTGTCTCTGAAAAAATGGCGAAAACCTTCGTTTTCCCTGATCATGGCCGGAACCAGGGCGGTATGACCGTCGTGGCAATGAATGATGTCGGGCTGCTCCCTCCGATACATCATCAGACCCAGGGCCGCCTTCTGGAGGAGAACATTCATGGCAAAATAGTCAAAATGTCCCCTTCCCCGGACGTTTCCGGGATTTTCCGCCTCATCTTCGTCGGTATAGGTATAGATGCCTCTTTTTTCCTGAAAACGGGCAGCCTCGAAAAGAAATATTCTGACATGTTCTTCCGTTGTCCGGCTCCAGACCTGGACCGCCTCACGCCTTTCTTCGTGAGCATAATTCATATCCACCTGAAAGGTTTCCTCCTCCTGAAATCCCAGCGCAGAAGGATCGAGAAAACCGTAAGCAGGAAGACATACCGTAACCTTATATTTAACGGCCAGGGCTGCAGCAAGCTGTCGGCAAACGTCTTTCAGCCCACCGCTTCCGGCCAGATCCCTGTATTCCCGGCTTATGAACCAGATATTGTTGATGCTTCCCATATTCCCGACTATTTTTGACTCACATTCAATTATTATCTTTTCCGGCTGGTCAAATGAATACACTTCTTAAAAGAATACCATCTGAGGCAGCGATTTCTAAACCCTAATTCCCGAAAAGTTTATCCTGTTTTACAACAAAATCAGCAATAGCCCGTTCTCTGAGCAGATGATCGGCCAAGGTGAGGCAGACCATGGCCTCACAGACCGGAACGATCCTGGGTATCGCCGAGATATCGTGCCTGCCGCCGATGTGTATCTCAACCTCCTCGTTCTCCAGATTGACCGTGCGCTGGGTTCGACCCAGGGAAGGTATGGGTTTGACAGCCGCCCGCACCACGACAGGATCACCGTTTGAGATACCTGCCAGTATTCCCCCGGCATTGTTGGAGGTAAATCCCCGGGGGGTGATAACATCATTATTCTCCGACCCCCTGAGATC